>NZ_VMMQ01000071.1:0-20596 GCF_013277295.1 Streptococcus sp. 477 | reverse complement strand
AAATAAACTCATACTCTTCGAAAATCTCTTCAAACCACGTCAACGTCGCCTTGCCGTAGGTATGGTTACTGACTTCGTCAGTTCTATCCACAACCTCAAAACAGTGTTTTGAGCTGACTTCGTCAGTTCTATCCACAACCTCAAAACAGTGTTTTGAGCAGCCTGAGGCTAGTTTCTTAGTTTGCTCTTTGATTTTCATTGAGTATTACTTCATTTTCTTCTGAAATGGAGTTGTCGCCCAGTCTATGTTATTGAAAATACTCCAAAACTTCTATGGGTTTGTGGGCTATATAATCAGGTTGATAGTGTAGCAAATCTGCTTGTTCTCCAAATCCCCAAGTGACGGCCAATTTCTGAATGCCTGTTTCTTGAGCTCCCAGCATATCAAACTTGGTATCTCCGATGATGATGGCTTGTTGAGGGGCTAGTTGATGTGTCTGCAAGGCTTGGCGAATAACGTCTGCCTTATGGGGTGCTTCAGGGCTGGAACCATAAATGCCATCAAAGAAATGATGGATTCCCAAGTTTTTAGTCATGTCTTGAGCGATTGGAGTATTTTTTGTCGTGGTGATGTAGAGTGGATAACTGCTTGATAACTCCTCAAGCAAGTCTACAATCTGAGGAAATAGTTGAGCTTCATAGATGCCTTTTGCCTTGTAGTAAGAACGATATATCTGCACAGCCTCAGCGATTTGTTCTTTGGGCAGGCAGGTCGCAAAACTACTTTCGAGGGGCGGTCCCATAAAACCACGAATCGTTTTGGCATCAGGGCTAGGCACCCCCAGCTCCTTAAAGGTATGGGTAAAGGCATTGTGAATTCCGATAGAACTGTCGACGAGGGTTCCATCCAGATCGAAAAAAATCGCTGTGATAGAGGTCATGGTTTCTCCTATTTGATAAACTTATTCTCCGAAAATTTCTTTTTGGAGGCGACGACCAGTAGGGGTGGTAGCGAGTCCACCTTCAGCTGTTTCACGAAAGGCAGTTGGCATGCTTGCTCCTACTTGGTACATGGCATCGATCACTTCATCCACAGGGATTTTAGATTCGATACCTGCCAAGGCCATGTCTGCTGCGATGAAAGCAAAGCTAGCTCCCATGGCATTACGTTTGACACAGGGAACTTCGACCAAACCTGCAACAGGGTCACAGATGAGGCCTAGCATATTTTTAATGACAAAGGCAATAGCTTGACTGGCCTGATAAGGTGTTCCACCTGCAGCCAGAGTCAAGGCGGCAGCACTCATAGCAGAGGCTGAACCAACTTCAGCTTGACACCCACCCTCAGCACCTGAGATGGAGGCATTGTTTGCGATGACTAGTCCAAAGGCACCAGCAGCAAAGAGGAAATCCAATTGTTGCTCGTGGCTGAGGTCTAATTTTTCAATAGCAGCAGTGAGAACGGAAGGGAGACAACCAGCACTTCCTGCGGTAGGAGTAGCGCAGACCAAGCCCATTTTAGCATTGTGTTCATTGACTGCGATAGCATTTCGGGCAGCAGAGAGAATCGTGTAATCTGATAAAGTTTTTTCGTTTTTGATGTAGTGATCCAATTTGGCAGCATCTCCACCTGTCAGGCCACTACGAGATTTATTTTCATTGAGGCCAAGTTGGACAGAGGCTTTCATGACTTCCAGATTGCGTTCCATGAGAAGGAAGACTTCTTCACGTTCGCGACCGGTCAATTCAAACTCTGTTGTAATCATGAGTTCTGCGACATTTCCTTGAAAGTCCAGATCAGCTTGCTCGACCAATTCTTTGATAGAATAAAACATGCTTCCTCCTATTTAAAGAAATTGACATTGTGGAGATGAGGGATTTTTCGAATTTCTTCGATAGCCTCATCACAGTTGCGACTATCGACTTCGATAATCATAATGGCTTTTTCACCAGCTTTTTCACGAGTAACGTTCATCTGGGCGATATTGATACCATAGCGTGAAAGTGCCTCTGTTACGAGGGCAATCATGCCTGGAATATCTTGATGAACGATAATGATAGTCGGTGTATTCATATTGAGAGAGACGGCAAAGCCATTAAGTTCGGTGACCTGAATATTTCCTCCACCGATAGAAATACCAGTCACGCTGATGGTTTTGTGAGTATTTTTGACGGTAATTTTAGTGGTGTTTGGGTGAGGGGCATTGCTGTCTTTCTGAATGGTCCAGACAATCTTGATGCCGCGCTTGTGGGCAATTTCCAGGCTGTTTGGGATTTCAGGATCATCTGTATCCATGCCTAAAATACCTGCAACAAGGGCTAGGTCTGTCCCGTGACCACGATAGGTCTTGGCAAATGAGTTAAATAGTTGGAATTCGACTTCTGTCGGAGTATCATCAAAAATGGAAGAGACAATCTTCCCAATACGAACAGCTCCAGCGGTATGGCTACTAGATGGGCCAATCATAACTGGTCCGATGATATCAAAGACAGATTGAAAACGAAGTGATTTCATCAGTTTCCCCTTATAAAAATTCTTATCTCTATTATATCAAAGAATGAGGGGCTTGGCTTTAATTGTAGATGAAAACCTTTCTAATACCTCAAATAGCATAAAAATAGTATCTTTTATGACAAAAAACACCTTATTTAGGGAAATAAAAAATAATTTTGTAATATTTCTACATAAAAGTGTCAAGAAACGGTAATATTTAAAGGGTATGATAGAACTATAGAAAGAAGGAGAATTTTCAAATATGAAATCAACAACTAAAAAGATTAAAACAACTCTTGCAGGAGTAGCTGCCTTGTTTGCAGTATTTGCTCCATCATTTGTATCTGCTCAAGAATCATCAACTTACACTGTTAAAGAAGGTGATACACTTTCAGAAATCGCTGAAACTCACAACACAACTGTTGAGAAATTAGCAGAAAACAACCACATTGAAAACATTCATTTGATTTATGTTGGTCAAGAGTTGGTTATTGATGGCCCTGTAGCGCCTGCTTCAACACCAGCGCCAACGACTTATGCAGCTCCAGCAGCTCAAGATGAGGCTGTTTCAGCTACAGTGACAGAAACTACAGAAGTAGCAGAAGAAACTCCAGTAGTAAGTGAAACAGTAGCAGAAGAAACAGTTGCTTCAACTGTCAGCGGATCTGAAGCAGAAGCTAAAGAATGGATCGCTCAAAAAGAATCAGGCGGTAGCTACACAGCTACAAATGGACGTTACATCGGACGTTACCAATTGACAGATTCATACTTGAACGGTGACTACTCAGCTGAAAACCAAGAACGTGTAGCAGATGCCTATGTTGCAGGACGTTACGGTTCATGGACTGCTGCTAAAAACTTCTGGCTTAACAATGGCTGGTATTAAGAACTAACGAACAGAATAATATGAAAAGGTCGAGGAAATCCCTCGACTTTTTTATATTTCCTTCGGTTGAGAATAGATCTCTACTTCTTTTTTGAGGTAGGACAGCATAGAAGTTTCATCGATCAGCTCCAGAAGTGAGAAACCTTTTTGGATAAGTTTCGCATCATCCCTACAAATCCCGATACGGACATAGGCGATAGCCAAGCTATCATATTTTTTCTTTTTCTTGGCATCCTCTAGTAAAGTATCGCAGATTTGTTGGCATATGTTTTTATCTTGATTGTATAGATAGAGTGTGGAAAGGTTGAGTAGGATTGTCATTCGCAAGTCATATAAATGTTGATAGTTTTTATAGATTTCCAAGCGTTGCAAGATTTTTCCAGTGATGAGATGGAGGTGTTCAATGGGAAAACTGAAAAGAATGGTATTGAGGATTTTCAGGTCACTCTCATACCATGTATCTTGTTTTTCAATTTTTTCCCAAAGTTTTGTGATAGTCTGTTTTACTTGGTCTGACAGTTGCTCTGTACCATGTTGACGGATATGAATGACAATTTCCAGCATATCCCTTATTTCTTCTATAGGCAGGTCGTAGTGGGTTTTGAGATAGTCTTGGCATGTTTCAAAAAAATGAACTAGACTACTACTACCAATTATAGAAGTCATATTGAGATAAGTTTGCATGATTTCTGTTCGTTGGCTCGGTTGATAGAGATGGCAGATGTAGTCAAACTCTTCAAAACTCATATTGATTTGACGGAGAAGAAATTCCATATTTTCATATTTTGGAGTTGCCTTGCCACTTTCAATCTTTGATAGGCTAGTTCTTGAGAGGACATTCCCACAGACCTCTTCTTGGGTTAAGCCTTTTGACTCACGTATTTCTTTATAGACCTTTCCGAAATCATAACGCATGATTTTCTCCTTTTCGTGAAAAAAGTTAACAAATAATAAAATCCAATTAAAAATATTGTATCATAGTAACAGGAATAGTAAAAAAGAAAACTAAAATAATGTGTGAAAAAAGTTAACTAATTTTAAAACAGAGTAAAGAAGAGGTATACTGTAGATACAAAATACAGGGAGGAATAAAAAATGGAAGTTATAAATGTAAGTAAGCATTATGGTCATTCAATCATTCTCAAAGATATAAATTTTGCACTTAACAAGGGTGAAATTGTTGGTCTAGTAGGGAGAAATGGAGTTGGTAAGAGTACGTTGATGAAAATTCTTGTTCAGAATAATCAACCGACTTCAGGGAATATTATAAGTAGTGATAATGTTGGGTATTTAATCGAAGAACCAAAATTATTTTTATCTAAAACAGGTTTAGAGAATTTAAAATATTTGTCAAAATTATATGGTATTGACTACAATCAAGAAAGATTTGGAAGTTTGATCCAAGAGTTAGATTTGACTCAGTCTATTAATAAAAAAGTAAAGACCTATTCTTTGGGTACAAAACAAAAATTAGCTTTGCTTCTAACTCTTGTTACGGAACCTGATATATTGATTTTAGATGAGCCGACTAATGGTTTAGATATTGAATCGTCACAAATAGTTTTAGCGGTTCTAAAAAAATTAGCTTTACATGAAAATGTGGGAATTTTAATATCGAGTCATAAATTAGAAGACATTGAAGAAATTTGTGAGAGAGTTCTTTTCTTGGAGAACGGACTTTTGACATTCCAAAAAGTAGGAAAAGATAGTCACAATTACTTGTTTGAGATAACTTTTTCATCAGTTACAGATAAAGACATTTTCATTACCAAACAAGAATTTGGGGATATTGTTCAGGAAGAAGGACTGAGAATTACGATGTCTGGGAATATTCAAAGTAGTGAGCTTTTTAAATTTTTTAACGAAAACTCTATTAAAGTAGTTGATTTTGAAACTAAAAAAGAGACGCTTAAAGATATTTATCTAAATCGTTCAAAATAAAGGAAGGTTATAATCATGAAATTAAATAAATTGAATTTTCTTAAGGAAAATATAAGGGATTTATATTCATCAGGCGTAATATATCTCGGTTTGATTATCTCGTTTATACCGCCGATATTGGTTACATTCTTTATTCTAAGGACTCAAGGGACATCACTTGGTATTAAGCATATTTCAAATTTTTATGCTATGCTCGGTATGTTAATGGCTGTTATACATGCTAACCGAATTATTAGCAGGGATTTTTCCCACAATACGATCAGTTTATTTTATAATCAACAGAAAAATCGGATGATTTACGTCTTGTCCAATTTTCTATATGCCATCTCAGTTTCCATTATCTATGCTTTGAATGGTATTGTGTTACTAGTCATCGTAAGTAAATTGGGTGTTCCAGGTGATTTAGGATTAGATTTTATTGTAGCCATTGTAGTCAATACAATTTTATTAGTCCTATTTTATTTTCTATTATCTTACATTTTCTATTTATATAAATTGAAAAGTGGCTTGGTATTTGGTATTTTAGTAGCTTTACTACTCTTTGTCCCTAATATATTAAATACGATTATGATGAATACTAGTAATGATTTGTTTATCAAAGCGATTGAACTTCTTCCTTTTTATTCCTTACCTGTATTTGTTGCTTCAAATACGATGTCTATTAGTCAGTATCTTGTGGTAATCACTACAATCATTTTATTGTATTTTTTCACTCTCAAGAAAAGCAAGGAGTATTCATTTTAGTTTCGTTTAGTATTATTTTGCAGACTTAAAATCCAGCAAAAAATAAAAAGATGTTGCGCTGACTAAAGAAAATTAAAATGTATAACAGAGGTAAACAGGTAATTGTAGGGGAATTAAGCCTTCTATTGATGAGCATGAATTTTCTTATAACATTATCCAACAAACTGACCTATGAAACTTCAAAAATTCAAAAACCACACGGTATTCCTTTCAACTTGATTGTATTCAAGACTGAAACTACTTGAAAATATTTAATATTTTTCTTTAATTGCTTGACAGGTTATATATGTTGATTTATAATATAGGTAAAGTAGGGATTGTGTAAGCGTTAACAAATACAGTGCCCTTAACTTTGTATTCAGCAAAGAATTATGATGCAGCTAGAAAAGAAAGAATTCTAGCTTGATACAATATTACCAGTCTTATTTAAAGTTGTTATGGAACTATTTTCAAAATAAATAGGCCTCTGTTTTGGGCGGAGTAGTGAATCAGGAGGTTAAGTGATGAACTACAATGTAAAATATCTCTTATCAGGAATATTTATTATAGTCTTTATAGGTTTTCTAGTCTGGATGCGTTATTTTAATCAGAAGAAGGAAGAAGCGCATTCGGATGTGTCTTTTGAAGCGAGGTTAGATAGTGAGGTCAAGGCCTTATATAAACAACTAGGATTGGGTGAGGAGCCTCAGTATTTCTTAGCGTATCGCTACCTACATCCTTGGTTTAATTTGGCGATTTTACCACCAACAGTTGAAATTTTCTTAACTAAAATAGCGCTGGTGATGGTGACTCCAGATGAACTACTGATAAGAAATCTTGGGAATGGGATGACTTTCACAAGTGAGCACCATCGTGATTTGCGACAAGGACTTATCCGCATTCCAAAATCAGAGATGAAAGAATTTGAGATTCGTAACTGGAAAAGAGCTTTTGTATTTGGCGATTTTTTGACAATTAAAACAAGCCAACATAGCTATTATTTACAGGTTAGAGATGATGGACTTCAAAAGGGAAGTCTTTCAACCAAACATTTCTCAGACTTGAAACGACAAGGTTTTCTAGGATTATTGACAGATAAAAGAACATTCTGATTGACAATTGCCCTAGTTGTTTATTGTAAACTTTGCAAATAAGCTGTGAATACTAGAATCCATTCAGAAAGGCAATTCCTATGAAAAATAAAATTTTAATCATTGTTTATATTTTAGCCTCGCTAATCATCAGTTTTATAATCTTTTCACTTTTGCATATTGATTTTAAATGGTGGACAACTCTGGCTATAAGTGCAGGATTTATTTACACCTACTTAAAATTTAGTAAAAAATGAAAAGTACCTGCACCTATCTCGCTTTCGTCTCTTCACGGGAGGTATCTCTATGAAAAAAATCAGTCATCTTTGTATGCTCTTGCTCTTGCTGTGTACTACGTTTTTTGTCCTGAATGTAAATGTTACACGTGAAATAGTGCGGATTCAGGAGATGGGCAAGACAACCTATTCATTTGACTTGTACTTGAAAGATGTCACTAAACCGACAGAAACGATTCTCCAATTTTTTGAAGAGGTTGCAAATCAAGACAAGGTCTCTATTATCAAAGTAGATAATGGCGATGAAGCCGTCAAGGCTGGTGTTTTTAATAAGGAAACCTTCCCCTATCAGGAGTTCGGTCTGACTTCTCTTGATTTTTCAAAGAATGAGAAGGGGGTCTACAGCAACCAGGATCTTCCCAATAATCTAGGAACCATTCCCACCTTTTTAAAGGTGAAACTCATTCGACTCCAGACCTTCCAATCCTATATTGAGGATAAATCCCATACTGTAAATGGGCGCTACATGATTACCTCCAGCAAAGAGATAGATCGCGATACCATTCTACAAAAGTGGAGTGATTTTTTCCAGATAGATAAGACGATTTTATTAGAACCCACTTACCGAAGTCAGGTTGGAGTGCTAAATCAAGAGTTGTTACTATCTATCATTATCTTTATCTTGGCAATCTTGCTTGTGATTTTAATGACAGTTTATCAGCCGATGATGGAGATGAAACGAGTGGGGGTTCAAAAGTTACTTGGTTTCCAAAGTAGAGCGATTTTAGCTGGTTTTGTAAAGACTAATTTTTATCTTCTCTTGGGTGGAAGTCTTATCATTGACTTGGGACTATTTTTAGTGCTGGACTACAGACCAAAACTTCTGTTCCCAAGTTTACTCTTATCCCAATTTCTGCTTTTACAGTTGTATTTGTTCATCAGTTGGCTGACCTACCTGATGATTCAGAAAATGACAGTCAGCTCCATGTTGAAAGGTTTTTCATCTGTCAAACTTGGTCTCATCTTCAATTATGTGATGAAAATAGGGACAACTATTTTACTGACGGCCTTACTGATTGGGGTAGGTAGAAGTCTAGAACAAGAAAACAAAGAACTTGCTTATCAGCAACAGTGGGTAAGCCAAGGCAATTACCTGACCTTAGAAACCTTCAAACTCAATGATAATCTGTGGCAAGAAGAGCTAGCAGGGTCAGGGAAATCTACAGATTATTTCTATCGATTTTATCAGGATTTGGTAGAAAAAACGCAGGCGGGCTATGTGCAGAGTAGCAGTCTTCCTGTAAAAAATTTTGTCCAATCAGAACAGCTTCAGCAATATCAGTTAACAGATACGGTGGATGTTTACTATGCCAATCGCAATTTTCTAAAGAGCAAGGGATTCAAGCTACCAGATACCGGTATTAAAAAAGTTATTTTGATGCCAGCAAGTACGAAAGGTGAAGAAGATAAAAATCAGCTCTTGGGGAAGTTAATTGCCTTTCATTCGATGAAGTATGAAGAGCAGCAAAAACGAACGATAGAGGAGATGGATGTCGAGATTGCCTATTATGAAGGAGATTGGTCATTTTTCCCATATAGTGATAAGCGAAAGGAAAATCTCTCCAATCCAATTATTAGCTTGGTCAATGATTCTGATATGATGTGGGATGAGAAAGCCTCCCTGTCAACAACTGGCTTAAATAATCCGATTAAAATTGAAAATACGGTTCAACATCAAAAAGAGATTACAGAGTTAGTTGAGAAATTGTCAGATGGAAATTATTTAAAATTTTCATCTATTCAAGCCATTCAAGAGGGGATAGTTGATACCTATCGGGATTCTGTTCGTAATTTTAACGTTCTTTTTGCCTTATTTGCTCTTCTCAGTATGATTGTCTCCTACTTTTTACTCGTTATTACTTTCTTGTTGAAGCGCAGGGATATCATTACCAAGAAGTTTATGGGGTGGAAACTGGTCGATCGCTACCGTCCTCTCCTCGTTCTGCTCTTGCTGGGCTATAGTCTGCCTCTTCTAGTCTTGATTTTCTTTGCCCATGCGTTCTTGCCATTTCTGCTGTTTGCAGGCTTTACATGTCTGGATATACTATTTGTGCTAGGCTTGGCTTCTAGGATGGAGAAAAGAAGTCTAGTAGAGTTATTGAAAGGGGGCATCTTATGATTGAGTTGGAAAATATTACCAAAACCATTGGGGGAAAAGTGATTTTGGATCACTTGTCTCTCAGGATTGATCAGGGGGATTTGGTAGCTATTGTTGGCAAGAGTGGTAGTGGTAAGTCGACCTTGTTAAATTTATTAGGTTTGATAGATGGTGATTACAGCGGACGGTATGAGATTTTTGGTCAGACAAATCTAGCGGTCAATTCTGCTAAGTCACAAACAATAATCCGTGAACATATCTCTTATCTATTTCAAAATTTTGCCCTGATTGATGATGAAACGGTCGAGTACAATCTCATGCTGGCGCTGAAATATGTGAAATTGTCCAAGAAAGACAAGCTCAAAAAGGTGGAAGAGATTTTAGAGAGGGTAGGTTTGTCAGCTACTTTGCATCAAAAGGTCTCCGAGTTGTCTGGTGGGGAGCAACAACGAATTGCAGTTGCTAGAGCCATCTTAAAACCCAGCCAGCTGATTTTAGCCGATGAACCGACAGGTTCGCTGGATCCTGAAAATAGAGATTTGGTCTTGAAGTTTCTCTTAGAGATGAATCGAGAGGGGAAAACAGTCATTATTGTGACCCACGATGCTTATGTAGCCCAACAATGTCATCGTATCATTGAATTGGGCGAGGGAAAATGAGTTCGTTCAGCTCCTTTTGACTGACTGAATACTCATATTTTCCAGAGAGGAATAGCATAAATACGCCTAGGAATGACATTTTTATGTAACTTTCCTAGGTTTTTCTGTTTTAAATTGAAAAAAATTACAATTTAGGGTTGACAAAGGATGAGGATAGGTGTATTATTTATACAAACAAAAGGAATAAACATAAAGGAGGCTTTGTTATGAATAAGATGAAGAAGGTGTTGATGACGATGTTTGGTTTAGTGATGCTCCCCCTACTATTTGCTTGTAGTAACAATCAATCGGCTGGAATTGAAGCCATCAAGTCCAAAGGAAAATTGGTTGTAGCCCTCAATCCAGATTTTGCTCCATTTGAATACCAAAAAGTAGTTGATGGGAAAAATCAGATTGTGGGTTCAGATATCGAATTAGCCAAGGCTATCGCAACAGAATTAGGTGTCGAATTGGAACTATCTCCCATGAGTTTTGACAATGTACTGGCTAGTGTTCAATCAGGAAAAGCTGACCTTGCCATATCAGGTGTTTCTAAGACAGATGAACGGAGCAAGGTGTTTGACTTTTCAATTCCCTACTATACTGCAAAAAATAAACTCATTGTCAAAAAATCTGATTTAGCCACTTATCAGTCTGTAAACGACTTGGCGCAGAAAAAGGTCGGAGCGCAGAAAGGTTCGATTCAAGAGACGATGGCGAAAGATTTGCTACAAAATTCTTCCCTTGTATCTCTACCTAAAAATGGGAATTTAATCACAGATTTAAAATCAGGACAAGTGGATGCCGTCATCTTTGAAGAACCTGTTTCCAAGGGATTTGTGGAAAATAATCCTGATTTAGCAATCGCAGACCTCAATTTTGAAAAAGAGCAAGATGATTCCTACGCGGTAGCCATGAAAAAAGATAGCAAGGAATTGAAAGAGGCAGTCGATAAAACCATTCAAAAGTTGAAGGAGTCTGGGGAATTAGACAAACTCATTGAGGATGCCTTTAAAGCATCCATTGAAAAATAGAAAGAAGGAAAAGAACATGAGTAAAGAAAAAGTAATTTTAGCCTATTCTGGCGGTTTAGACACATCAGTTGCTATTACCTGGCTAAAGAAAGACTATGATGTTGTTGCAGTTTGTATGGATGTGGGTGAAGGGAAAGACTTAGATTTCATCCATGATAAGGCTCTCCAGGTTGGGGCAGTCGAATCTTATGTCATTGATGTTAAGGACGAATTTGCTACAGATTATGTGCTAGTGGCTCTTCAGTCACATGCCTACTATGAACAAAAGTACCCCTTGGTATCTGCCTTGAGCCGCCCTCTTATTTCTAAAAAATTGGTTGAAATCGCGCATCAGACAGGAGCGACTACAATTGCTCATGGTTGTACAGGTAAGGGGAATGACCAAGTACGTTTTGAAGTATCGATTGCAGCCTTGGATCCCAATTTAAAAGTGATTGCGCCAGTTCGTGAATGGAAATGGTCTCGGGAGGAAGAAATTCATTATGCCAAGGAAAATGGGGTGCCTGTTCCTGCTGACCTTGACAATCCCTACTCTGTCGACCAAAATCTTTGGGGACGTGCCAATGAGTGTGGTATTTTGGAAAATCCATGGAATCAGGCTCCAGAAGAAGCCTTTGGTATCACAACTTCTCCAGAGCAAGCTCCAGATACGCCAGAGTACATTGATATTGAGTTTAGTGAAGGCGTTCCAGTTTCCCTTAATGGAGAAGGGTTAAAATTGGCAGATTTGATTCAAAAACTCAATGAAATAGCTGGGAAACATGGGGTCGGACGGATTGATCACGTGGAAAATCGTTTGGTTGGGATTAAATCAAGAGAAATCTATGAGTGCCCAGGGGCAGTGACCCTGCTGACAGCTCATAAGGAAATTGAGGACTTGACGCTTGTGAGAGAAGTAGCTCATTTTAAACCAATTATAGAAAATGAATTATCAAATCTCATTTATAATGCTTTGTGGTTTAGTCCGGCTACGCAAGCCTTGATTGCTTATATTAAAGAAACTCAAAAAGTTGTCAATGGGACTGCAAAAGTTAAACTCTATAAGGGGAGCGCTCAGGTCGTGGCTCGGAAATCACCAAATTCTCTTTACGATGAAAATTTGGCGACGTATACCAGTGCAGATACCTTTGACCAAGATGCGGCTGTTGGCTTTATTAAGTTGTGGGGACTTCCAACCAAGGTTTATTCTGAGGTTCAAAAAAGCGCCAAATAGGGCGATTGGATAGAGAGGTGGATGTGATATGACTAAGAATACAAAATTATGGGGTGGTCGCTTTGAAGGTACTGTCGAAGACTGGGTAGAGCGCTTTGGTGCGAGTATATCTTTTGACCAGAAATTAGCAAAATTTGATGTGATTGGTTCCTTAGCCCACGTTCAGATGTTGGGTCAGACGGGCATTTTGAGTTTGAATGAGTCAGAAAAGATTCAAGAAGGCTTGAAAGAGCTTTTAGAAGAGCTAGAGGCAGGCCAACTTGACTTTGATATCGGAAACGAAGATATTCATATGAATATGGAAGTGTTACTGACAGAAAAAATTGGTCCCCTTGCAGGGAAGCTACATACAGCTCGTTCTCGAAATGACCAAGTTGCGACAGATATGCACTTGTATCTCAAGGAGCAACTAGGTCATGTCCTAGATAAACTGGCTCATCTCAAGGGTGTTTTATTAGACTTGGCGGAAAATCATGTGGAGACGATTATGCCGGGCTATACCCATCTGCAACATGCCCAGCCTATTAGTTTTGCCCATCATCTGATGGCTTACTACAATATGTTTCAAAGAGACAGTGAACGTTTTGGATTTAACCAGAAGCATACAGATCTATGCCCTCTAGGTGCGGCAGCTTTGGCAGGGACGACTTTCCCCATTGATCGCCAATTGTCTAGCGATTTGCTGGAGTTTAAGCAACCTTATACAAATTCTTTGGATGCTGTTAGTGACCGCGATTTTATCTTAGAATTTCTATCAAATGCCAGCATACTCATGATGCATATGAGCCGTTTTTGCGAAGAAATGATCAATTGGTGTAGCTTTGAGTACCAATTCATTACCTTGTCAGATACGTTTACAACAGGTTCCTCTATTATGCCCCAAAAGAAAAATCCAGATATGGCTGAGTTGATTCGAGGAAAGACTGGTAGAGTTTATGGGAATCTGTTTGGACTATTGACAGTCATGAAGTCCTTGCCCTTAGCTTATAATAAGGATTTGCAAGAGGATAAGGAAGGAATGTTTGATACGGTCGAAACGATTTTAAATTCCCTCGATGTGTTGGCAGGTATGTTATCCAGCTTGCAGGTAAACAAGGAAAAAATGCAAGAGTCTACAGAGAAGGACTTTTCAAATGCGACTGAGTTGGCAGATTATTTGGCAGGGAAAGGTTTGCCATTTAGAGAAGCTCATGAGGTTGTGGGAAGATTAGTGTTAGACTCTATCAAGTCTGCTAAAAATATTCAAGATTGGACTTTGGAGGAATTGCAAACCTATCATTCCCTCATTGTCGAGGATATTTATGTCTACTTGCAACCTAAAACTGCTGTTCAAAGACGAAATTCCTTGGGAGGTACAGGATTTGACCAAGTGAAATACCAGATTGCAGTTGCTAAGAAAGCGAATGAAGCTAGAAAGTGATAGATTGATAGGTTCAGAATAAGAGGTTGGTCTATTGACAGCCTCTTTCTTGTCGTTAAAAAAGTGAGATATATTGACTTTTGAAAAAATGTCATAATTGAGTTGGGATAAACGTAAAAGTAATATAGTAGATTGAATCTGGAATAGTCCGTTATGACTGTTAAAATATTTCTAGAAATTAATTTGACTTTCCTAATCGATTTGTTCACATCTTGTTTCAATCTACTATACTTTCTCGTTAAACCGTTCGGCGATTCATGGTGACATGGACACGTAGTAGTAAGCAAACTATGTGGCTTGGCAGAGCTAAAAACTTCGGGATTAACAATGGCTGGTATTAAGAACTAACGAACAAATAATATGTAAAGAGTCGAGGAAATCCCTCGGCTTTTTTATCTTTCCTTCGCTTGGTAATAGATCTCTACTTCTTTTTCGAGATGAGACAGTATAGAAGTTTCCTCGGTTAGCTCCAGAAGGGAGAACCCTTTTTGGATAAGTTTAGCATTATCTGTACAAATCCCAATACGGACATAGCAGATAGCCAGCCTATCGTAGCTTTTCTTATTCTTGGCGTCCTCTAGTAAAGTGTAGCAGATTTGCTTACACATGTTTTTATCTTGAGTGTATAGATAGAGTGTGGAAAGGTTTAATAGAATTGTCATTCGCAAGTCATATAAATGTTGATAGTTTTTATAGACTTCTAGGCGTTGCAATATTTTTCCAGTGATGAGATGGAGGTATTCAATGGGAAAACTGAAAAGAATGGTATTGAGGATTTTTAGATCACTCTCATACCATGTATCTTGTTTTTCAATTTTTCTCCAAAGTTTTTTGACAACCTGTTCTGCGTGATCTGATAGTTCACCTGCCCCGTGTTGACGGATATAAATGACAACTTCAAGCATATCTCTGATTTCTTCTATAGGGAGATCGTGGTGGGTCTTGAGGTAGTCTTGGCATTTTTGAAATAAATTGACAAGATCGCTGGTCCCGATAATGGAACGCATATTGAGATAGGTTTGCATAATCTCTGTGCGTTGACTTGGTTGATAAAGTTGACAGATATATTCAAATTCTTCAAAACTCATATTGATTTGACGGAGAAGAAATTCCATATTTTCATATTTTGGGGTTGTCTTACCGCTTTCGATTTTTGATAGGCTGGTTCTTGAGAGAACACCCCCACAGACCTCTTCTTGGGTCAGCCCCTTTGACTCACGTATTTCTTTATAGACCTTTCCGAAATCATAACGCATGATTTTCTCCTTTCCGTGAAAAAAGTTAACAAACAATAAAATCTTGTTAAAAATATTGTATCATAGCAATGTAAAAAGTAAAAAAGAAAGTCGAAATAAAGTTGTGAAAAAGGTTGATATAGTTTAAAAATGGAACCAAAGATAAGAGGAAGAAGCATGAGTAATGTAGATAAGATTCGAAAAATACATATTATCGTGTGTTGGATGTATATATTTTTGTCATTTAAGTCGATAATCAGTAACACGGGGTATTTCTTGCTTCTTTTTTTAGCGTTTCTCTATTCAATAGTATCGCTACCTCTATATTCTGTGAAGAATAAAATAGTATCCATTTGTTTGGCTATAAACTCGACTCTGTTAATTAGTTTTCCAATTTTAATCAATAAATATTTCCCAGGAAAGGTTTCTACTTATATCGTATTAACCAGTATTTTTATCCTGGAGTTCTTAATCTTTAATAAAATTGGTAGAGATTTTGATACTAGATTAGCTAGTGAATATAGGAAAATCAGTCAGTTTAAAAGTAAGATGTCTCAATCTCCTTGGATAAAATATTTAGAGATTTCTAGTTTTATATTAACTATATTTCCATTTATTCTTCATGGTACAGTTGCTAATCGTGTATTTGCTCTTATCTTTTTGATAAAAATTTGTGTAGATACTACGATAAAGTTTCTATTAAACAGAATCTTTAATTCAAGTGAGATGATGAAAAGGAAGATATTTTCTCTTTTTGCACTAGATTTGATGGTCTATATATTTTTAAGTTATGTTTTAGTGATACAAAAAGACGGATATCTGTTTTCGATTCTACTAATTTTTTCTAATTTCTCACTTCCTTTTATCAGAGAAAAAGAGTATGAATTATTTAAAAATAAGAAATGAGATAGATATGGTATCTTTATTAAAACTGAGAATAAATTTTGGGAAATACTTTTATTTATATTAGGTGTATTGCTAATTGGAATTGCGTTACTAAGTCCCCCAAAAATGAAATTTTGGAAATAGAGTTAGTGAGAAGGACAGGATAATAGTATTATGATGGTTGTTTTAATTGCAGTGGTTGTGGCATTTCTGTATTATGTAATTACAGAGTATTTTCAGAATAGTTATATTGACTGTATACTATTTCTAACATTGCTGATTTCTCATTTGATATGGGATTACTATTTTTTGCCTATTGAAATTTTAGTGGCATTAAGTGGAGCAAATTTGCTATCGAGATTTTTCAAAAAAAAGAGAAGTCAATAGAGTTGTTAGTGGATTATTAAGACGAAAGGTAAAATTGGGATATTTAAAATGAAACATTTTTTTGCTGGAATTGGTGAAATTCATTTTTTGTCATTTTTATTATATCTAAGCATGTCTACTAGTCCAATTATTGGACTAGTGATTGGATATACTAAAATAAATCTAATAAGTTCTATTATTATAGCTCTTGGTATGATATTGGCATTAATTTTGGTATTATCAAGAGTGTATAGAAAATATTTTTATAGAGACGATGATGACTAAAGTTTTTATCAGTAAAACCAGTGGTTGGCAGATTATCAGCCTCTTTCTTGTCTTCTCTAACCAAGCATGTTATAATGAATACTGCTCAAGCGACCTTCAATCGTGAAGCACACACGACCTTCAATCGTGAATAAACGAATAGATGGGAGACTTACCATGAGTGATAACTCTAAAACACGTGTTGTCGTGGGGATGAGTGGTGGTGTCGATTCGTCGGTGACGGCTCTTCTTCTCAAGGAGCAGGGCTACGATGTGATCGGTATCTTCATGAAGAACTGGGATGACACAGATGAAAACGGAGTCTGTACGGCGACCGAAGATTATAAGGATGTGGCTGCGGTAGCAGACCAGATTGGCATTCCCTACTACTCTGTCAATTTTGAAAAAGAGTACTGGGACCGCGTTTTTGAGTATTTCCTAGCGGAATACCGTGCAGGACGCACGCCAAATCCAGATGTTATGTGCAACAAGGAAATCAAGTTCAAGGCCTTTTTGGACTATGCCATGACCTTGGGGGCAGACTATGTAGCGACTGGGCATTATGCCCGAGTGGCGCGTGATGAAGATGGTACTGTTCATATGCTTCGTGGCGTGGACAATGGCAAGGATCAGACTTATTTCCTCAGCCAACTGTCGCAAGAACAACTTCAAAAAACTATGTTCCCACTGGGACATTTGGAAAAGCCGGAAGTGCGAGAACTAGCAGAAAAAGCAGGCCTTGCGACTGCTAAGAAGAAAGACTCGACAGGGATTTGCTTTATCGGAGAAAAGAACTTTAAAAACTTTCTCAGCAACTATCTGCCAGCTCAGCCTGGTCGCATGATGACTGTGGATGGACGTGATATGGGCGAGCATGCAGGCCTTATGTACTATACGATTGGTCAGCGTGGCGGACTCGGTATCGGTGGGCAACACGGTGGTGACAATGCCCCTTGGTTCGTTGTTGGAAAAGACTTAAGCAAGAATATTCTCTATGTAGGACAAGGCTTCTACCATGACTCGCTCATGTCAACTAGCCTTGAGGCCAGTCAGGTTCACTTTACTCGTGACATGCCAGAGGAGTTTACGCTCGAATGTACGGCCAAATTCCGCTATCGTCAGCCTGATTCTAAGGTGACAGTACATGTTAAAGGAGACAAGGCAGAGGTCATCTTTGCGGAACCGCAACGCGCTATCACACCAGGACAGGCAGTTGTCTTTTACGATGGCGAAGAGTGTCTCGGTGGTGGTTTGATTGACAATGCTTACCGTGATGGACAAGTTTGTCAGTACATTTAGATTGACAAATTTTCTCAATTTGCTACAATAATAAAAGCAATAGAAATGATGGTCAAAGCTCATGGATGTTGCAGGCTTTTTTGTCCTGCACTTCTTTGGAGTTTTGACTGTTTTTGTGTCGTTTAGAGGAAAGGACAAAAATGACTCAACAAGACTTTCGGACAAAAGTAGACAATACGGTTTTTGGTGTTCGGGCGACAGCTTTGATTCTTCAAAATCGCAAGCTTCTAGTCACCAAAGACAAGGGCAAGTATTACATTATCGGCGGTGCGATTCAAGTTAACGAAAAAACGGAAGACGCGGTAGTCCGTGAAGTGAAGGAAGAACTGGGTGTTAAATCTCAAGCTGGGCAGCTAGCTTTTGTGGTTGAAAATCGTTTTGAAGTGGACGGCGTTTCCTATCACAATATCGAGTTTCATTATCTGGTGGATTTGCTTGAAGATGCCCCGTTGACCATGCAGGAAGATGAGAAAAGGCAGCCCTGTGAGTGGATTGACTTGGATAAGCTCCAGAATATCCAGCTAGTTCCAGCCTTTTTAAAAACAGCCCTACCAGATTGGGAAGGCCAACTAAGACACATTCATCTTGAGGAATAGGAGAGAAACATGACTTATCATTTTACTGAAGAATACGATATTATTGTAATTGGTGCGGGACACGCTGGGGTTGAGGCTTCCTTGGCCGCTAGCCGTATGGGCTGTAAGGTCCTGCTTGCGACCATCAATATTGAAATGCTGGCTTTCATGCCTTGTAATCCCTCTATCGGTGGTTCTGCCAAGGGGATTGTCGTGCGTGAAGTCGATGCCCTCGGTGGCGAGATGGCCAAAACCATTGACAAGACTTACATCCAGATGAAGATGCTTAACACAGGGAAGGGGCCAGCCGTCCGTGCCCTTCGTGCGCAGGCTGATAAGGAACTTTACTCTAAGGAAATGCGCAAGACGGTTGAAAATCAAGAAAATCTGACCCTTCGTCAAACCATGATTGATGAGATTTTAGTGGAAGACGGCAAGGTTGTCGGTGTGCGTACAGCTACCCATCAAGAATATGCTGCTAAGGCTGTTATCGTGACGACAGGGACGGCCCTTCGTGGGGAAATTATCATCGGAGATCTCAAGTACTCATCAGGCCCTAACCACAGCCTAGCTTCTATTAACCTTGCTGATAATCTCAAGGAACTGGGACTCGAAATTGGTCGTTTCAAGACAGGGACGCCTCCACGTGTCAAGGCTTCTTCTATCAATTATGATGTGACAGAGATTCAGCCAGGAGACGAAGCGCCAAATCACTTCTCATATACTTCACGTGATGAGGACTATGTCAAGGATCAAGTGCCATGCTGGTTGACCTATACCAATGGTACCAGTCATGAGATTATCCAAAACAACCTCCACCGTGCGCCTATGTTTACAGGTGTGGTCAAGGGAGTGGGCCCTCGTTACTGTCCGTCGATTGAGGACAAGATTGTGCGCTTTGCAGACAAGGAACGCCACCAACTTTTCCTAGAGCCAGAAGGGCGCAATACAGAGGAAGTCTATGTCCAAGGCCTCTCAACCAGTTTACCTGAAGATGTGCAACGTGAGCTGGTTCATTCTATCAAAGGTTTGGAAAATGCAGAGATGATGCGAACAGGTTATGCCATCGAGTACGATATGGTCTTGCCACACCAGTTGCGTGCGACTCTGGAAACCAAGAAAATCTCCGGACTTTTCACTGCTGGTCAGACTAATGGAACGTCAGGTTATGAAGAGGCAGCAGGCCAAGGGATTATCGCTGGGATCAATGCGGCTCTGAAAATCCAAGGTAAACCTGAGTTGATTTTGAAGCGCAGTGACGGTTATATCGGGGTGATGATTGATGACTTGGTGACCAAGGGAACGATTGAGCCTTATCGCCTTTTGACCAGTCGTGCTGAATACCGCCTCATTCTCCGCCATGACAATGCTGATATGCGTTTGACTGAGATGGGCCGTGAGATTGGTCTTGTGGATGATGAACGCTGGACTCGCTTTGAAATCAAGAAAAATCAATTTGAAAATGAGATGAAACGCCTAGACAGCATCAAACTCAAGCCAGTCAAGGAAACCAATGCCAAGGTTGAGGAGATGGGCTTCAAGCCGTTGACAGATGCAGTGACAGCCAAGGAGTTCCTTCGCCGTCCAGAAGTTTCTTACCAAGATGTGGTGGCCTTCATCGGACCAGCTGCAGAGGACTTGGATGACAAGATTATCGAATTGATTGAAACAGAAATCAAGTACGAAGGCTATATTTCCAAAGCCATGGACCAGGTTGCTAAGATGAAACGTATGGAAGAAAAACGCATTCCAGCCAATATTGATTGGGATGACATTGATTCTATCGCAACCGAAGCTCGTCAGAAGTTCAAACTCATCAATCCAGAAACCATCGGTCAAGCCAGCCGTATTTCGGGAGTAAACCCAGCAGATATTTCTATTTTGATGGTGTATCTGGAAGGTAAAAATCGTAGTATTTCTAAAACTCTTCAAAAATCAAAATGATACGTCGTCGGCTTCTTACGAATGAGTTCAAAGCTTGGCTTTGATTCATCTCCAACCTCCCATAGTTCCCCGAACTATGGGAGCTAACTCAAGTTATGCATTTTCCTAGCCTTCTGGTCTGATTTTCATTGAGTTTTAATCTCAAAAGAAAGCATAGAGAAAAACAGCTCCGAAGACGGGGCTGTTTTGTTGACTTGTACTCAATGAAAATCAAAGAGCAAACTAGGAAGCTAGCCGTAGGTTGCTCAAAGCAC
>NZ_VMMQ01000070.1:0-12814 GCF_013277295.1 Streptococcus sp. 477 | reverse complement strand
CAAAGATGGGATTATACCACTTTGATAAAATTAGTCAACACTTATCCTGACACTTTTATCATTTTTTTCATCGCTGAATCTCACTGAATCTCACTGAATCTCACTGAAAGTTCTATAAGGAAGTTAGCCATCCATCCCTCCTAAAAATGAGATGGTTCAACTATAGTGAAATGAAATAAGAACAGGACAAATCGGTCAGGACAGTCAAATCGATTTCTAACAATGTTTTAGAAGTAGAGGTGTCCTATTCTCGTTTCAATCTACTATAGCTTATGACGAGCCCTTCCTTTACCAGACAGATCTATAGCGAAAGGAAATAAAAACGCAACAGATTGATTAGGAAATGCAAAGCAATTTCTAAAACTGTTTTAGCAGTCGCTATCTACTTTCCTAGCTTCAAGCTACTCTATCTTTGACACCGGGTTCATCTACTCTTGCCCCTATTTTTAAGCACAATAAAAGCCAGTAGACTCGAGTTCCTACTGACTTTCCTTCTCCGTGGTTTGGACTAGGCAGCCAAAACGTTGCGTCCTTTACGACGACGAGCTGCCAATACGCGACGACCATTTTTAGTTGACATACGGTTACGAAATCCGTGTTTGCGCGCACGACGAAGTTTACTTGGTTGATAAGTACGTTTCACGATGAATACCTCCTCATAGATTTTGTATTCGTTTAGCCGGCTATAAAGTGATCAGTTACTAAACATACTTTACCATTCTATCTGATTCTGTCACTTTTGTCAATAGCTCTAGGCAAATGTTTCCAGCTTTTTCTCATGTAAGCCCTATCTGCGATACTGTTTTAAGAAACGAGTCATCTTTTCTTGGATTTGGGCTAGTTCCTCGACACGAGGAAGGTAAACGATACGGAAGTGGTCTGGTTCCTGCCAGTTAAAACCGCGACCATGAACCAAGAGCACCTTTTCCTGCTTCAAGAAATCAAGGACAAACTGCTCATCATCATCGATACGGTACATATTGCGGTCAATTTTAGGGAAGATATAGAGTCCAGCCTTGGGTTTAACAGCAGACAAACCTGGAATCTCTTGAATGGCATTATAAATGAAGTTTCTTTGCTCGTAAATCCGTCCACCAGGAAGGAGCAATTCATCCACTGACTGGTGCCCACCTAGTGATGTTTGTACGACTTGCTGGGCCAAAACGTTAGAGCAAAGACGCATATTGGACAGCATATTGAGCCCTTCGATATAGCCTTTAACATGAGTCTTAGGTCCAGACAAGACCATCCAACCCACACGGAAACCAGCAATACGATGAGATTTTGACAAACCATTCATGCTGACACAGAAGAGATCCGGTGCCAAGCTGGCCACAGGCGTATGCACATGCCCATCCATGACCATGCGATCATAGATCTCATCCGCAAAGATGATCAAGTCGTTTTGACGGGCAATCTCAATAATCTCCAGCAAGAGTTCCTTCGGATAAAGGGCTCCAGTTGGGTTGTTTGGATTGATAAGGACGATTGCCTTGGTATTGGAAGTGATTTTTGACTTGATATCCGCAATATCAGGGTACCATTCTGCAGCTTCATCACAGATATAGTGAACGGCATTTCCCCCAGCTAGGCTGACAGCCGCTGTCCAGAGAGGATAGTCTGGCATAGGCACCAAGACCTCATCTCCATTGTCCAAAAGCCCCTGCATGGACATGACGATCAGCTCACTGACACCATTTCCAAGGTAAATATCATCCATAGCCACATTGGGGAATTTCTTCAGTTGGCAGTACTGCATGATGGCCTTACGGGCTGAGAAAATCCCTTTGGAATCAGAATAGCCTTCACTATCACGCGCATTCATAATCAAGTCATGGATGACCTCGTCTGGCGCTGTAAAGCCAAATTCTGCTGGATTTCCTGTGTTCAGACGCAAAATCTTTTCTCCATTTGCTCGCATCCGCATGGCTTCTTCCAAAACCGGACCACGGATATCATAAGCAACATGCTCTAACTTACTAGACTTGTTATATTCTTTCATCTTGTTTCCTCCATTCATCAGACTAGTAACATTATACCACTAGAAAAAGAATGCGACAAGTTTGCTGGAAGCTGTTACTAGATTTATATAGAAGAAAATCCTCGCTAAAAGCGAGGAAATAGAGGAGAGTTTAAAGAGAATAACTATCCACCATAATTTCTCATAGTAGAAAATAAGGTATAGGCTGCAGATGCATATAATCTCCCATCTGGAGATAATACGTCACTATCAAGAATAGCTTTTAACTGTTTGATAAATCGTTTATCACAATCAATATTCCAATATCCATTATCTCTATAACAAATATCGTGATCTTTACATGCCCAGTCTAAAATATCAATTGCATTCCCATTTCTATCATCCATTGTATGACCTGGACCACACCAATTACCATAAGTAGGAATCAAACCTCTTCTTATTCTTTTTATTACTTTATTATGAGATAGCTTCTGATTTTTATAACTTATAGCGAGTTCATTCACCATTTCTGCAAGAGTTATTGTTTCTTTATTTTCATTCTGTTCTTCCATAATATCCGTCCGAATAAAAGGAATATTCGATTCATCTAATTCAGTGTATTTTTTCAAAATAGTAATTGATTGATCTATATTATTGGAATTTTCCTGAGCTACAACAGGAATAACCATTCCAAAAGTAAACAATACAAACATCATTGTAATTATATATTTAGAACATCTCATATCAACACCTCAACTAATTTCTACATACCAAAAGATAAACCTAGAAAAAGCAAGCCTAAAAAGGAGTCATAGAGAAGATTGAACATGAGGAAAAGCCCCCATATCATCAAGTAATCCCAGCGACCACTTCTTTTAGCGACTAGGAATAATACCAAATGGTAGAGTAAATGAAAGACTAAAAAGCCAACAAAACCTGGATAAAGAAGCGGAATCAACCTATCTAATTGCCAGATCATGATCACTTCTACCAAGACCGAAGCTAAGATGATTCCATAATAAAGGAAATTTATTTTTTTTGATTCTTGAAAAGAGTTTTTCATAACCACTCCTCTCCAATCTATTCTATCTTTACTCTCACTCTTTTTTATATATTTTAACATATATACATACATATGTCAAGCGCTAACATTTTTTGAAAAATACTTTTTTTGCTTTACTTCTATAGTGAAAAGGTTTACAATTGTAGTAAGAAAATTTCAGGAGGTTTCATTATGACACAACGTTACCAAAATATCATGGTCGCAATCGATGGTTCTAAGGAAGCAGACTTGGCTTTTGTCAAGGGAGTTCATTCTGCTCTACGAAACGACGCTAAACTCACCATCGCCCATGTCATTGACACACGCGCTCTCCAAAGCGTATCCACCTTTGATGCTGAAGTTTACGAACAACTCCAAGTCGACGCTGAAAGTCTGATGAAAGAGTACGAAAAACGTGCTAAAGATGCTGGTGTGGCCGATGTTCATATCGTCATTGAAATGGGAAATCCAAAGACCCTACTGGCACGTACTATTCCCGATGCTGAGGAAGTGGACCTCATCCTCCTTGGCGCAACCGGTCTCAACGCCTTTGAACGCCTCTTGGTCGGCTCTTCATCTGAATACATCCTCCGCCATGCTAAGGTCGATTTGCTGGTTGTGAGAGAACAAGAAAAAACCTTATAATTACAAAGAAAAGGAGCTCAGCGCTCCTTTTTGTTTACTATTTATACTCTTCGAAAATCTCTTCAAACCACGTCAGCTTCCATCTGCAACCTCAAAAACATGTTTTGAGCTGACTTCGTCAGTCTTATCTACAGCCTCAAAGCAGTGCTTTGAGCAACCTGCGGCTAGCTTCCTAGTTTGCTCTTTGATTTTCATTGAGTATTATTTCTCTCTTTATGACGCTCATAAGCCTTGAGCTGGCGCTGCAGTTCCTTTTTAATAGCAGGTTCTGGAGCATATTTTTCTTCCCAATTATCTGGTTTTAAGATTTTGTGGGTCACTGGATCAAAATGAGCCTTGCCATCTGGAAAAATTTTCCCCATATTAGCCTGATGGACAATGTCAAAAATACGTTCTGGGTCCACCCCCATCAAGACAAAACTACCGTAGGTAAAGTAAAGCGTGTCAATCAAGGCATCCACTTGCCCTATCAAATCTTGCTGGGCAGGTGTCTTCTTGGCTACTTTACCTGCTGCCTTATCAAGAGCTTGATGAAGTTTCGATAGAGCTTGACCAAAGTCCTCTTCAGAAGGGCTGGCAGCTCGAACAAACTCCACCAATTCTTCTATTTTAAAGCCAGCCCTATGGGTTGCACCTTCTAAATCCCAAGCTCGAGGTTCTTCTTGAGTCCGTTCATCCATCATATGGTGGAAGGTCTTGACCTTATTGAAATGATAGTCACGGCTGACAAAGACTTTTTCTGAAGCCAAAACACCAAAATGTTCCAAGGCCTTGTGGATTCCGTCTTGTTGATTGCTGGTGGTAATGTGCTTGGCAACTTCCTTGACACTGCTACTACCATTTCCCATAGCGACCGACATCCCAACACCTGCCAGCATTTCAAGATCGTTATCTGAGTCACCAAAGGCCATGACTTGGTTGAGGTCAAAGCCATATTCTTTCCCGACTAGTCGAATGCCTTCCAATTTAGAGTTTCCTTGATTGATGACATCCGCAGCAAAAGGATTGCTACGTGTCAATTTCAAGTCTTCAAAATCAGCTGCCGCCTTCTCAGATTCTTCTGGCGTCATCAGCATCAAAACTTGGTAGATAGGCTGATTCATCAGATGAAGCAGGTCTTCTTCCTTTTGGGGAACAACCTTGCTGACCATACGATTAAAGGAATGACTCACCGTCCGGGTTAAAACAGAGGGAACGAAGCGACTGATTCGTTGGGAAAAAGAACCCAGACCAAAGGACATGATTTTAGAACCCAGCATGGCATCCTTGGTCCCTAGGGCAATCTCCTTCCCCTCTTTTTTAGCATAGCTAATTAGATGGCGCAAGTGCAACTTGGAAATAGGGCTCGTGAACAAGACTCTGTCTTTAGTAAAGATGTACTGGCCATTATAGGTTACCGCAAAATCCAGGTCCAAATCGTCCATCAATTCCTTAACAAAAAAAGGTCCTCGCCCTGTCGCTACACCGACAAGCACCCCTTGTTCTTTAACAATCTTAATCGCGTCCCTAGTGGATTTCAAAACACTCTTGCGATTGTTGACCAAGGTTCCATCGATATCAAAAAAAACAGCTTTGACTTCCATCCTATCCCAATCTCCCCTTTTGTGATACAATGATTATACCACATTTCAGAAAGAGTAAGTAAATCATGCCTAAGAAAATCCTTGTTTTACATACGGGTGGGACTATTTCCATGCAGGCCGATGCTTTTGGCGCTGTTGTGACGAGTTCAGATAATCCTATGAATCATGTGTCCAACCCACTTGAAGGAATCCAAGTTCATGCCTTGGACTTTTTTAATCTGCCAAGCCCCCATATCAAACCCAAACATATGCTGGCTCTCTACCAAAAAATCAAAGAGGAAGCAGATAATTACGATGGGGTGGTAATCACACACGGAACCGATACTTTAGAGGAAACAGCCTATTTCCTTGATACCATGGAAATTCCCCACATGCCCATCGTTCTAACAGGAGCCATGCGCAGCTCCAATGAACTCGGTAGTGATGGTGTTTATAACTATCTGAGTGCTTTACGGGTAGCTAGCGATGACAAGGCTGCTGACAAAGGAGTTTTGGTCGTTATGAACGATGAAATCCACGCTGCCAAGTATGTCACCAAAACACATACGACCAACGTCAGCACCTTCCAGACCCCAACACATGGCCCCCTCGGTCTCATCATGAAACAGGAAATCCTCTACTTTAAAACAGCTGAACCTCGTGTTCGCTTTGATCTTGATCACATACAAGGCTTGGTGCCTATCATCTCGGCTTATGCTGGTATGACAGATGAGCTGATTGATATGCTGGATTTGGAACAATTGGACGGTTTGATTATCCAAGCCTTCGGAGCTGGTAATATTCCCAAAGAAACGGCTCAAAAATTAGAAAACCTTCTGCAAAAAGGAATCCCAGTCGCTCTGGTATCACGATGCTTTAACGGTATAGCAGAACCTGTTTATGCCTACCAGGGTGGGGGCGTGCAATTACAAAAATCTGGTGTCTTCTTTATTAAAGAACTCAACGCCCAAAAAGCCCGCTTGAAACTCCTTATTGCCCTCAATGCCGGACTAACAGGGCAAGATTTGAAAGACTATATGGAAGGCTAAGACTCTTGAAAAATCTCTTCAAACCACGTCAGCTTCCATCTACAAGCTCAAAGCAAGGACTTGAGCTGACTTCGTCAGTTCTATCCACAAGCTCAAAACAGGGACTTGAGCTGACTTCATCAGTTTCATCCACAAGCTCAAAGCAGGGACTTGAGCTGACTTCATCAGTTTCATCTACAAGCTCAAAGCAGTGTGTTGCGCAGCCTTTAACCAGCCGCCTAGTCCGCTCTATGGTATTCATTAAGTCAACATCTCTTGTTTAAGAGCACAAAATCAGGAAATCTTCTCGATTCCCTGATTTTTTCTATTTACGTTTTCGTGTTGAACGACGTTCTGTTAATCCATGAGATAATAGAACTTCACGTTCTTCCAACACTTCCTTGTGCATAATCTTAGTCAACATACGCATACTAATGGCACCAAGGTCATAAAGAGGTTGGGCAATAGTTGTCAAGTTTGGACGGGTAAAGCGAGAGACTTGCGAATCATCACTGGCAATGATCTCAAATTCTTCTGGTACTGACACACCTTTATCAGCCAAACCGTTCAAGACACCTGCCGCCAACTCATCACCTGTTACAATTGCTGCAGTTGCATTTGATGAAATCAAGCGCTCTGCCAAGGCATAGCCATCTTCATAAGTGTATTTAGATTCAAATACCAAGCCTTCGCTATAAGGAATATCTGCTTTTTTCAAAGCTTCCTTGTAACCAACCAAACGAACCTTACCATTGATGTCATCCACTAGTGGACCACTGACAAAAGCAATGCGCTCATTTTCTTTAGCGAGGTAGGTCACTGCATCAATCGTAGCTTGTTTGTAGTCAATATTGACACTTGGAAGCTGATGCTCTACATCCACAGTTCCTGCGAGAACAATCGGAGTACGTGAACGCGAAAATTCTGAGCGAATTTTATCTGTCAAGTGATAACCCATAAAGATAATGCCATCTACCTGCTTTGAAAAGAGGGTATTGACAACAGAAACTTCTTTCTCGTTATCTTCATCGCTATTAGCTAGGACAATATTGTACTTGTACATTTCTGCAATATCATCAATCCCCTTAGCCAAACTCGAAAAATAACCATTGGTAATATTTGGAATCACGACACCAACAGTGGTTGTCTTTTTACTTGCAAGACCACGCGCAACTGCATTTGGACGATAATCCAAACGATCAATTACCTCTAACACTTTTTTACGGGTATTCTCTTTTACATTTTTATTGCCATTAACCACACGGCTGACCGTCGCCATGGAAACACCTGCTTCACGAGCGACATCATAAATGGTTACTGTATCATCTGCATTCATTCCTTTTCCTGTCCTTTCTATCCCACACATTCTTTTACAAGTAGAGGCACCGATTAAAGCTCTATATCTACTTACAAAAGTGAAGATGTGAAAATTTCGTTTTCATATTTTTACTTATTCCATTCTATCACTAATTGTAAACACTTTCAAGTGTTTTTTGAGGATTGATTGAAAAAATTTCATAGAAAGCCTAGGTTTAGCTCCTTGCTACCACCTTAGAGCCACAAAAAGGAGGAAACTAAGCCCCCTCAAGTTACAAATTGTTTGATTGAATAATTTTAATTTTAACACATAATGGTTTTCGCGTTATGATAGTATCACAACCAACCAGATTCTTTCGCGATATTAGCTGCCTCTGTTCGATTACCTGCATCTAGTTTCGAAAGAATATTAGTGACATAGTTTCGGACTGTTCCGTTGGATAGATAAAGTTTGTCTGCAATTTCTTGGTTAGAGAAACCCTGAGCAATTCCCTTTAAGACTGCGATTTCTTGTTCTGTTAATGGATTGGGATGCGTCATCACCACTTCCATCAATTCAGGCGAATACTCCTTGCGTCCTTCGAGGACGGTGTGCAAGGTTTGCATGAGGTCTGCAATGCTTCGTTCCTTTAATACATAAGCATCCACTCCAGCCTTGACCGCACGTTCAAAATACCCAGCACGCTTGAAGGTCGTCACCACAACCACCTTTGTTTCTAGCTTTTCTGATCGTATCCACTCCAAAACCTCGAGACCTGTCTTAACAGGCATTTCTACGTCAAGGATGGCGATATCTACAGACTCCTTTTCTAATAGTTGAATTGCTTCCTGCCCATTCTTGGCTTGGAGGACAGACTCTACATCTGCTTGAAAGGCAAGCAACTGGCACATGGCATCTCGCAACATACTTTGATCTTCTGCAACAAGTAGTTTCATCTTAGTTTCTCTCCTTATAAGCTAGTCGAACCTGCAATTCCGTTGGATGTTTCTGACTGATTACACTTACTTCTCCTGAAAATGGGAAAACACGATCTCGGACTGTATGGAGCTCATCCCCGCTTATAGAAGCAAAGCCACAGCCATCATCTCTCACTGTTAGAATGAGTTCTTTCTCTGTCCGTTCTAATTTTAAGTAAGCTTTAGACGCTTGGGCATGTTTGATGATATTGGTCACTAATTCAAGCAAAATCATGGAAGCCGTTGACTCCAATTCCTGAGTTAAGCTAGCTGTATCTAGTTGATTAGCTATTTCCACCTCAATTCCAGCAATTTCTAACATCTTTTTCACAGTCTCTAGTTCGGATGTCAAAGTTCTAGACTTAAGATTTTCCACAATGGTTCGCACTTCACGCATTGATTCTTTGCTAATTTGCTGTATTTCTCTTAATTCCTTTTCCACCTGTGGATAAGCCTGTATTTGAAATAACTGCAAGGCTAGATCAGTTTTAACACTAATCATAGCAAAGGTATGCCCCAGACTATCATGCAAATCTTGACCGATACGACTGCGTTCATTTTCAGCAAGCAATAGATTTATCTGGGCATTTTGCTTAGCCTGAGCTTCTTTCAAATCCTCCACAATACGAATCCGAACCAAGCCAAAAGTCATTAAATCGATAAAAGTGATAATTCCAAGCAGATAGACTAGAAACTCAACTTCAACTTCCTGAAAAATCAAAAGTTGCCCCACAACAAGGAATTGAGCAAGGAGAAAAGTCCGGACATGTAAAGAATTAAAACTACGTACGCCGAAATGATAAATTAAGAGATTGGCAAGGAAAAAGAAGAACCAGATATAATTTACACCAACAAAGGCAGTATTCCCAGCTACATAGGCTAGCATAATCACCCAACAGAGCCAGGATAAACGCTGACTCTTGGTGGTTAAAACACCTAAGTAAGCCAAGACAAACAGAATGTCAATCAACAAATGCCAGCTAGGAAGCTCCCCAGTCACTACAGGAACGATGGGAAAAACCATAAAAATCAAACTGGTCCAATACATATAGTCTATGCTTTTCAGTCTTTCAAGCATTAAGCATTCTCCTTATGACCTTGAAGGTAAATGGTCAAACCAAACAAAACTGCTGAAAAAACAAGTAGATAAACTGTGGCTGATAAATTGATGCCACCCTCGTTTAAGAAGGTCTTGAGCAACTCCATCAACTGATAAGTTGGTAGGCACTTCCCGATTGCTTGCATCCAGTCTGGAAATAAAGAGATGGGCATCCATAGTCCGCCTAAAACAGCCAAGCCTAGATAGAGAAGATTGCCCACGACTGACATCAGCTGACTAGACGGTAAGAGAGTCAGGATCAAGCCAAGCGCTACAAAGGCAATACTTCCTACTATCAGCAAGAACGCAGCCCCAATCCAGCTTCCTAGAGGCATATCCACACCTCTGACCAAGTGCCCAACTGAGAAAACCACCAAGATTGAGATCAAATAATCAACCAGCATACTTGTTATCTTTGATAGATAATATTCTACCATATTTACAGGGGTATGGCGCAATGTTTTCTGCCAGTTGTTGATTTTATCGGTATGTAAAACAGCTGGGAATGAAAACATAGCTGTCGACATCATGGAAAAAGCCGTCATGGAGATGAGGTAGTCGCGCATAAAATTAGCCGGTCCACCTGGTGTTTCTTGGTACATGCCTGAAAAGAATAAATAGAAGGCTGTCGGCATACCTACTGATAATAAATAATAGACTAATTGTCGTTTGGTCAATAGAAATTCTATCTTGTTTAGTGCGATCCATCGTTTCATCTTAGTCATCTCCCTTTTGTGTTTCTTCAAAGATTGTATCCAACAAGCTACGATTATTGACTTCAATTTCTTGAATCCTACATCCTGCTTGCACTAACAGTTGCCAAAAAGCATCCGCTTCACATGTAACTACTTGCAAAGCATCTTGTTTTTGTGACCAGTTTTCAACCAAGTTAGACTGCTCAATGACTTCCTTGTATGCTAGAGGAAGGATAAAGTGCTTTTCAATCTCCTCACTGCGCATGGCTAGAGGTGTTGTATCGCGAATCAACTCTCCCTTATTCAAGACCAAGATTCGATCCGCTGTATGCTCTACCTCTTCGATATAATGGGACGAATAGAGGATGGTTACTCCCTGAGCTTTTAACTCCTGAACAATTTCCCAAAAGCGTTGACGAGTTGAAGTATCCATGGCAGCAGTTGGTTCATCTAAAAAGACAAGCTTTGGTCGTCCAATCAAGGTCAAAACAAAAGAGAAGAGACGCTTTTGCCCGCCTGACAATTTTTCTGCGAATTGCTCTTTCTGTTGCTGGTCAAACTGCAATAGTTGATCGATTTCCTGATTACTCAAGTGATTTGGATAAATTTTTTGAAAGAAAGCAATCAACTCTTTTACCTTTAGTTTCTGAACGATTACATTCTCTTGAGGGAGATAGGATCTAGTGTAGTCTAACTTAGAGCTCGTCACTGGCAAGCCTTGGATGGATACTTGACCGCTTGTGACCAGTTTATCTCCAAGCAAACAGTCCAAGAGTGTGGTCTTCCCAGCACCATTGGGGCCAATCAAGGCGACGCATTCGCCTTCTGTCACCTCAAAGGAAATATCCTTCAAAATAGCCTTGCCCTTGATATTTTTATGTAATCCTTGAACCTTAATCATGTTCATGATATTCTCCTTTCAGCAACTCCTTTCCCATCGGAAAGGCTATAAAAATCATAAATCCTAATCCCCATGCACCACGGATGAATTGGTGAAGGAAGGCTTGATTAAACCAATCAGTAAACATTTCTACCAACCATACCAAGAGTGACAGGCCGATAAAAAGATAGAGAAACGCTTTTTCATTTTTCAAACTCCTTTTTCACATCTGAGACTAATTTCAAACCTTCTCGGATAAGCCAAGACAAGATCCCAAAGCCTGTAAATAACTCCCAAGGAAAATGATAAAATCCTTCATCGAATCCTGAAAACATGAAATAAGTCATGAGTCCTACTGCTACTAAACTCATTGCGACAATCATTTTATTTTTCATCTCTTCTTCCTCCATTTCATACTTCAATTATAGACTTTTGAAGTTTGCGGAGCTAGATGCTTCTGTCACTAGGAAATATGACAAATGTCATAAAAATTCTGTTCAAAACAAGCAAGATACACTATACAATAAAACACAAGTAGAAAAATCTAAGGCAGCTTCCTCAAACGAGATATCAAACACCATTCACACTATAATGTAAACTAATACTTATTTAAAATCAAAAAGAATAGAAATTTTTATCAGACAAACACATATATTATACGTTGAACAAAACCCTTCTATTGCTTTCTTAAAAATTTATAGGAGTTATAAAATCTGTTAAATTTCAATGTGTATACCTAAACTACGGTATTTATTGAAAAGACTGGAGACAAAAAGTATACGCTGCCAAAATGAATTACTGAAAATCAAAAAAGAGAGAACGAAACTGATTCTCTCTTGATTTATTTACTATCTAGTTTAAAAAAGAAAAAAGATACACTCACGTATCCCTGTAACGAATCGGGAAGACAGGATTCGAACCTGCGACACCTTGGTCCCAAACCAAGTACTCTACCAAGCTGAGCTACTTCCCGAGTTAAATAGAAAAATGCACCCTAGAGGAGTCGAACCTCTAACCGCCTGATTCGTAGTCAGGTACTCTATCCAGTTGAGCTAAGGGTGCTCATTAGTTTATGCCGAAGACCGGAATCGAACCGGTACGATCGTTACCAATCGCAGGATTTTAAGTCCTGTGCGTCTGCCAGTTCCGCCACCCCGGCCTCTCTAAGCGAACGACGGGATTCGAACCCGCGACCCCCACCTTGGCAAGGTGGTGTTCTACCACTGAACTACGTTCGCACTATTTTCTTCTATCTAAAAATGCCGGCTACATGACTTGAACACGCGACCCTCTGATTACAAATCAGATGCTCTACCAACTGAGCTAAGCCGGCTCATTTATTATATCTCAATGCGGGTTAAGGGACTTGAACCCCCACGCCGTTAAGCGCCAGATCCTAAATCTGGTGCGTCTGCCAATTCCGCCAAACCCGCATATATGACCCGTACTGGGCTCGAACCAGTGACCCATTGATTAAAAGTCAATTGCTCTACCAACTGAGCTAACGAGTCTAAAATAACTTGCGTTACCTTAAACGGTCCCGACGGGAATCGAACCCGCGATCTTCGCCGTGACAGGGCGACGTGATAACCGCTACACTACGGGACCTTTGGGAGTTAACGGGATCGA
>NZ_VMMQ01000007.1:61297-135615 GCF_013277295.1 Streptococcus sp. 477 | reverse complement strand
CATATATACGGCAAGGCGAAGCTGACGTGGTTTGAAGAGATTTTCGAAGAGTATTATTCTTCATCTGGTGTGAGGATCATCGGGATGATAATCGGTTCACGTTCGGTATTTTCATAGAGGAAGGGGCGAATAGCGTTGACAATGGCACCATTGACAGATTGCACGCTAGCATCCTTGTTTTTCAGTGCGATACGAATGGCATTGAAGAGGATACGCTGGCTTTGGCGAATCAGGTCGCCAGACTCTCTCATGTAGACAAAGCCTCGGCTGAGGATGTCTGGACCAGATAGAATCATCTGCGACTTGAAGTCAACAGTTGCGACTGCTAAAACGACACCGTCTTCAGATAGATCACGACGGTCTTTGAGGACAGCTGCGCCGATTTCACCGATACGATTTCCATCGACATAGATGTCTTGGGCGTTGAAATGACCTGCAATACGAGCTGAGTCAGCAGTAAGGGCAAGCACATCACCATTACTCATGATAAAGATATTGTCCTTCTCAACACCAGTATCCACTGCTAGTCCAGCGTGGACTTTTTGCATGCGGTATTCACCGTGGACAGGCATGAAGTATTTTGGCTTAATCAAGCGGAGCATGAGTTTTTGCTCTTGCTGGCCACCGTGTCCAGATGTATGGATATTGTTCACTTTACCGTGGATAACTTCGACACCAGCTTCAGAAATGATGTTAATCAGCTTGTTGACGCTAGTCGTATTTCCAGGGATTGGGCTTGAAGAGAAGATAACGGTATCACCGGGTTGGAGTTGTACCTGACGGTGGGTTCCGTTGGCGATACGAGAGAGGGCTGCCATAGGCTCGCCCTGACTACCTGTACAGAGGATCAGAACCTCGCCAGCAGGGTAGTCTTTGATTTCATTTGGCTCGATAAAGGTTCCCTTAGGAGCTTTGATGTAGCCAAGGTCGATTCCGTTGACAATGGCCTTTTCCATAGAACGACCAAAGACCGCAATCTTGCGTCCAGTCTTAACAGCAGCTTCTGTTGCCTGCTGGAGACGGAAGATATTTGAGGCAAAGGATGCAAAGATGATACGTCCTTCAATACCTTGGATAATCTTCATAATGGACTGACCAACGACTTTTTCAGAGTTGGTAAAGGTTGGTACTTCCGCATTTGTCGAGTCAGACAGGAGACAGAGCACGCCTTCTTCACCAAGCGCAGCCATACGATGCAAGTCCGCAGGTTCTCCAACTGGAGTAAAGTCGAACTTAAAGTCACCCGTACAGACGATTTTCCCTTGAGGAGTATGAATGACAATCCCCAAAGGCTCTGGAATAGAGTGAGTCGTTCTAAAGAAAGTTGCCTTGAGATTTTTAAAGGTCAACTCGGTGTTGTGGTTGATTTCGTAAAGTTTGGCGTTGCGCAAGAGGCCGTGTTCTTCGAGTTTCCCACGGATCAAAGCCAAGGCAAGCGGTCCAGCATAAATAGGGACATTTGCTTGCTTGAGTAGGAACGGAATCCCACCAATGTGGTCCTCGTGTCCGTGTGTGATTAAAACAGCCTTGACGCGGTCGATATTGTCTACGATGTAAGAGTAGTCAGGAATGACATAGTCGATACCAAGCAAGTCATCTTCTGGGAATTTAATCCCAGCATCGACGATGATAATCTCGCCTTGGTATTCAATTCCGTAAGTGTTTTTCCCGATTTCTCCTAGACCACCGATGGCAAAAACGCCGACTTCTTCAGGTTTAAGAGTGTAGGCCATATTAGAACTCCGTAATTTCGAAGGCGCCAGTTTCTTTTTCGTAATCGAGCAATTTGTCAGACAAGAGTTCGATATATTCGATATTGTACTCTGGGCGATTTTCTTCGACAAGTTGGCGAGCAGTGATACGGCCCTCAAGTTCTGAGCTGGCATCGATGTCTAGGTAAAGCGCGCGTGTTGTTTCACGGCGTGGGCTACGTTCTTTTGTTTCTTGATAAAAAACTTTGTAAATCATATAGTTCCTTTCTATTTACAGGTCAGCTTATTCCAAACTTTTAGCAGATATTTGCTTGATTTCATTCCATTTTGTGTCTAGATTGACCTTGATTCGTTACAATTATTTCAATTATACCACAAAATGAAAAATTAGTAAAAGACGGAAACGAGAAAGTTAGGGGACGATTTCTTCGGTAATCGTTTGCAAAAATAAAGAAAATGTGTTATGTTGATAACGGAAGTGAAGTTTATTACTTGTCATAATTCCATATAGATTTTAAGTCAAGGAGGTTGCCCTATGTATAACTTATTTGCTTTTGCTATCGGAGTTCGTTTGTTAGCTTTTATCGTTTTTGTTGCTTGCGTTTATGGAGGAAATCTTCTATTTGCCAAACTGGAACGACGACAAACCAAGTTCTTGTGGAAAATTACCTTTGTGACTCTCTACTCGCTTTTTCTCCTCCTTGTAACCTATGTCGTTTGGTTTGTATTTTACTTTGGATTAAATGCTTAGATGCCCCGCTTATGCTGGGGCTTTTTGTTTGAGGATATAGAGATAGTAGATTTACGACACGAAAATTCCACCCCATCTATCAAGATGAGGTGATCTTTGCATTTTTCTAAAATGACATGACAATGGAATTTTCAGAGCTTATTATTTTTATGGGAGTCATTGTTCTGCTCAAAAATAGAGTTGAAGCATAAAAATAAAACAATACAAACAGATAGATCAATTGGTAAAGGGATAGTAGTCATGTTTAAATCATTGAGAATGCTGAGCAAACTATAAGAGATAAAGATAATAAAATTTATCCTTCTAAAAATGTGTTTTTTATCTAGCATGACTTACCAAACTTTTTACGAAGGTCTTTTCCAATGGTATAACCTGCCATAAATAAAGCGATACCAACACCTACACCAAAGCCACCCTTTATTTCTTGCAATTCCTTAGTAGAAATTTCACAATAGTTGTTCAAATCTTTCATCATATTAATCTCCTCCTAAAAAATAACCAGCTGCCAAACCAGAACCTATAAGTGCTGTTCCACCTGCAATAGCTTTCCAAGATACTGCTACTCCAAAGATAACCAAGGGAGCGAGACCGCCATCAATATCTGATAATTCATTTTCAGATAAGGATAAAAATTGATTGTCAAGAACGTCAAAATTTGTCATTGAACTTTCCTCCTTTTTTCTTGTTCACTTTTATATTCGTAAAAGAAAAGGAAAAGTGAACATTTTTTTAAATTATTTTTAGTTAAGTGAGGGCACTCTTGTTTGGGGATAAAGAAAATTCCCATGTGCCAGCTTTTGTAGTATAATAGTAAGCAGACAAAAAGATAGGAATGTGTTATGAAAGTATTAGCTTTTGATACGTCTAGCAAGGCTCTTTCTCTGGCTATTTTAGAGGACAAGCAGGTTCTTGCCGAGACGACGATTAATATTAAGAAAAATCACAGTATTACCCTTATGCCTGCCATCGATTTTTTGATGGCAAGTTTGGATTGGACGCCCAAGGATTTGGACCGAATCGTGGTGGCGGAAGGGCCAGGTAGCTACACAGGCTTGCGAATTGCGGTAGCAACTGCCAAGACCTTAGCTCATACCCTGAACATCGAGTTGGTTGGTATGTCGAGTCTCTTGGCTCTGGTGCCCTACCAACAAGAAGGTTTGTTTGTCCCCTTGATGGATGCGCGTCGCAATAATGTTTATGCAGGATTTTATGAAAATGCCAAACCTGTCATGCCAGAAGCGCACTTACCCTTTGAGCGAGTGATTGAGTTAATCAAGGGCGCTAGTCAGGTAACCTTTGTCGGAGAAGTTGTCCCCTTTGTTGAGCAGATTCAAAAACACTTGCCAAGGACTAATTTCAAAGAAACCCTGCCTAATGCAGCCAATCTTGCTCTTTTGGCCTGGGACAAGGAAGCAGACTCCTTACACGACTTTGTGCCTAACTACCTCAAGCGTGTCGAGGCTGAGGAAAACTGGCTCAAGAACCATACCGAGTCTGGCGAGTCTTACATTAAACGCCTATGATAGAAATCAAACGAATCCAACAGCAGCCTGATCTAGCTAAAGCCATCTACGCTGTTATGATAGCTGTTTACCCAGTCAGTCCTTGGACGCTGGAACAAATCCAAGCTGACCTATTCCAAGACCAGACTTGGTATGCTCTGGCCTATGATGGGGCAGAAGTGATTGGATTTCTAGCTGTGCAGGAAAATATCTTTGAGGCAGAAGTCTTGCAAATCGCTGTTAAAGGAGACTATCAGGGTCAGGGGATTGCGTCAGCCTTGTTTGCTCAATTGCCGACAGACAAGGAGATTTTCCTCGAAGTCAGAAAGTCAAATCAACGAGCGCAAGCATTTTACAAGAAAGAAAAGATGGCAGTCATCGCTGAGCGAAAGGCCTACTACCATGATCCAGTCGAGGACGCCATTATCATGAAGAGAGAAGTAGATGAAGGATAGATATATTTTAGCATTTGAGACATCCTGTGATGAGACCAGTGTCGCCGTCTTGAAAAACGACGATGAGCTCTTGTCCAATGTCATTGCTAGTCAAATTGAGAGTCACAAACGTTTTGGGGGCGTAGTGCCTGAAGTAGCCAGTCGTCACCATGTCGAGGTCATTACAGCCTGCATCGAGGAGGCACTGACAGAAGCAGGGATTACCGAAGAGGACGTGACAGCTGTGGCTGTTACCTATGGACCAGGCTTGGTCGGAGCCTTGCTAGTTGGTTTGTCAGCTGCTAAGGCCTTTGCTTGGGCACATGGACTTCCACTTATCCCTGTTAACCACATGGCTGGTCACCTCATGGCAGCTCAAAGTGTGGAGCCTTTGGAGTTTCCCCTGCTAGCCCTCTTGGTTAGCGGTGGGCACACAGAGTTGGTTTATGTTTCGGAGGCTGGTGATTACAAGATTGTTGGGGAGACGCGAGATGACGCGGTTGGTGAGGCCTATGATAAGGTCGGCCGTGTCATGGGCTTGACCTATCCAGCCGGTCGTGAGATTGACGAGCTAGCTCATCAGGGACAGGATATTTATGATTTCCCTCGTGCCATGATTAAGGAGGATAATCTGGAGTTTTCATTCTCAGGTTTGAAATCTGCCTTTATCAATCTTCACCACAATGCCGAGCAAAAGGGAGAAAGTCTGTCTACAGAGGATTTGTGTGCTTCCTTCCAAGCAGCTGTACTGGATATTCTCATGGCTAAAACCAAGAAGGCTTTGGAGAAATACCCTGTTAAAACCCTTGTCGTGGCAGGTGGCGTGGCAGCCAATAAAGGTCTCAGAGAACGCCTAGCAACTGAAATCACAGATGTCAATGTCATCATTCCACCTCTGCGTCTCTGCGGAGACAATGCAGGTATGATTGCCTATGCCAGTGTCAGCGAGTGGAACAAAGAAAACTTTGCAAACTTGGACCTCAATGCCAAACCAAGCCTCGCTTTTGATACCATAGAATAAAGAGTCAGCTTAAGGCTGGCTTTTTTATTTTTTCTAACTATCAGAATATTTTGACAAATGAACACAAATAATGATATAATATGCAAAAGCTAGGAGGTGGTAGGATGATTGAAAAAATGGAATTGGGGGAATTTTACAAGGAACTGCGCCTGGCTAGAAAGCTCAAGCAGTCAGATGTGGCTTGTGCTGGACTAACAGCTTCTCAGCTATCCAAGTTTGAACTAGGACAGTCTATGCTGTCTGCAGATAAGTTGATTCTAGCCATCCAAGGTATAAATGTGACCTTTGATGAGTTTGGGCACAAGCTCAACAACTATCAAGAATCTCCACATATGCGAATCGGTCGAAAGGTTGTGGATCGCTTTGCCCACCAAGATATCGCTGGCTTAGAGCAACTATTGGAGAAAATCAAGCAAGAACAGATGGCAGAGACCTATCGTCGTTTGAATGCTATTGTAATCAAAGATGCCATCCACTCACTAGATAAAAGCTACCCACTAGCAGAGGAGGATAGCGAGTTTTTAACTACCTACCTCTACGCTATTGAGTCTTGGACCTGGTTTGAACTCTATCTCTTTTGCAATACCATGCCCTTCTTGAGCAATCAAGATCTGATCTTTTTATCAACCTCTTTGCTTGAAAAATCCAAGGAATTTAAAGAGTTGGTACATAATAGACTGTATATGAAAAGTGGCTTTCTGAATATTATATCAGAGCTCATGGAGCGCAAACTTTTTTCCTACATCCCAATCTTCGAAGCCGAGTTGGAGAGCATGCTGCGTCCATACGATGTTTTTGAAAAAGTATTGTGGCAATTTTTAAAGAAAATGCAGATTTTTCTTCAAACCAAAGGAAACAATCAAAAAGAGATTGAACACTTTATCCAATCTCTGCAAGTATTAGAAAATCCACAATTGATAGCCCTTTTTAAATTGCGCTTGCAGCAATACAAAGAACTTATCGATTAGTTAGAAATGGCAAAATAATAATAATCTCAGCAACGATTTTCAATAATGTTAAAATTTGTTTCTTCATATTTCTCCACTCCTCATTAGTAGTAACTTTATTATACCAGAGAAGTAATCAAATTCACCGAAATCGCAAATCTGAAATTTCTATAAGAAAAAATATCAAATATGCGATTTTCTAAAATAAGCCAATTTTCGTGTTATACTGTACTTGTAAAGCACTTGAAGCAAATCCTAGGTCGCAGAAGTGGTTTATAAGTAAAAATAATTGGAGGAGGAGCATATGACAGCATTTGTACATGAATTAACACGCGAATCAGAAAGATTCAATCAGTCTGAAAGAGTGACAATTACTTTCTTTTGTACAGTATTGTAAAAGATACTCAATTATTAAGTTTATTTTTATACTTATAAAGGTTTTGGAATTTTAATGTAGAAAATGCCAACTGAGGTAATTGCTAAAGAACAAGTCATCATAACAACAGGAGAAAAGAATGTATAAATATAAAATTGTAGACGAAGAAAGTTTGCCTATTTATGGTTATAAAATTCATATATCAGCAACGTTTGATAATTATAAGGATATGTATAATCTTCTTTCTCCTTTGTTAGATGATAGAAAGATATCTTATAAGTATATATATAGAGAAGAAGATGTAGCCTATAATTTCTCTGTTAGAGAATCTCCTGTTAATTCGGGGAAATATTTTACGATTTATCCTGAAAATGACCATGTTTTTCTTGATCTATTAGAGCTTCTTTACCAAACTATTCCTAAAAATATGGAGGGAATTTATATTCTAAGTGATCGTGCCTATAAAGATTCCAATACGATTTTTTATAGATATGGCTTCTTTAGAGAAGATTTGGAGTATTTAGAAAAAGGCATTCCGACTTTGCTGGGACCAAATGGAGAAAAATGGCAAGACTATCAAAAAGCATATTTTAACTTACCAGAATGGATTCAAGACATTCAAGAGAATACGTTTATAAAGGATTCATACTTAGCAAGAAATTATAGATTAAAAACCGTACTAACACAGTCAAATGGAGGGAATGTCTATCAAGTAGATTCAGTGATAGAAGGGAAAAAGTATATTTTGAAGGAGTGCCGACCTCATATTATTTCTTTTGGAGGAGTAGAGACTCAAGCACTTAGAAAAAATGAATATGAAATTTCAAAAAAATTATTAGATTGTGTTCCAGCTGTGCGTGAAACTGTTACAGAGTGGATTAACCAATATTATATTTATGAATTTATAGATGGTAGTGATTTATTAAAATACACAAAACCATACTCTATTGTTAGCTATAAGAAGCCTAATAAGGAGTTAAACATTAAGAGATTTAAAAGTTTTTTATTGATTACCAGGGAACTGTTAGAATTGATTGAATATTTTCATAGTCGAAATATTATTTTAAATGATATACATCCTGGAAATTTTATAAAATCAAAGAATAAACTTTACTTTGTAGATTTAGAAAATAGTTATGAGTATGATAATAAACCAGCTATTGGTTTGTATAGTGTAATTAGCTTAAAGGAATGGAACTCTATAGATGGTAAAGTATCTGATTGCCATAAAGTTGGGAATTTACTACTATTTTTGTTGGCTAGATTGCATGTGAAATCAATGGACGATTTATCACAATCATATCATATTTTAAATTCTTTATTGGCTGAATTTGGTTTAAAAACAAATTTTACAAGTATTATAGAAAAACTATTTTCTAAGGATGCAACAGTATCTGATATCCTTAAAGATTTAAACGAAATTTATGTTTATCAAATTGAATCCCTGAATAGTTTAGATGAGTTTCTAACTGGTAAACCGGAAAGGTCTTTTACCATTACTGAGATTATTAATAAAGAACTAGTCAATTTTCAACGATATGAGAATGCTAAAAATAATCATCTATTACTGCAACATCTGATGCATAGAGAAAAAAATTTAGGACTAGATGGATTGTCTGGCTTACTTATTTTGATGAAAATATATGACTTTGATTGCGATGTTATTGATTATGGAATTAATATCATTATTGAAAAATTAATTGCGACAGATAATGGTAGGATGGTTCCGATAGAATCAAATTTAGTTTCACCTTATCTAAATAATGGGACAGCAGGATTTATTCGTGCTTTGATTTTTATAGATTTTGAAAAGTATACAGATTTAATCAAAGAATTATCTGAAGGATTAATTACAGAATTTGCTCAATATGCAGATTTCTGGAATGGTATGCTCGGGATAGCTGATACATTGTTAGAACTGTATTTTTATTTTAGAGTAAGAAAATATAAAGAAGTTGCATGGTCTTTGTTAAATACAGTAGAGTGCTATGTGAAGTATTCTAAAGCAGATAAGCAAGAGTACCTTTATGTGTTATCTAAGTACATGGAGATGAAGGAGAATTAGTATGAAAGTATTTCTTCAAAATAGAGATTTTAGGCAATTAACTGTCAACCAGTGGATTTCAACGGTTGGGGATACGATTTTTTATCTGGCCTTCCTGAATTATGTGGCAGATGCATCTTTTGCCCCTTTGGCGATTTTACTCATCACGATTTCAGAAACCCTGCCCCAAGTTCTACAAATCTTTCTGGGAGTTTTGGCGGATTTTCAACATCATCGTGTCTTGAAATACACAGTCATTAGTTTTGCAAAATTTTTGCTTTACTCTATAGTGTCTTTATCACTTTCAGGGCAGTCCTTTTCCTTGTTATTAGTAGCATTTATTTGTCTGATTAACCTCTTGTCTGACACGTTGAGTTATTTTTCAGGCGCCATGCTCACTCCGATTTTCATTAGAATTATTGGGCAAGACCATCTGGCAGAAGCTATTGGCTTTAAACAGTCAACTGTTAGTTTAGTGAAAACAATCAGTAATATCCTAGGAGGAGTCTTACTAGGCATTCTATCCATCCAGTTTATTTCCTTACTGAACGCTCTTACCTTTTTAATCGCATTTTTAGGTATCCTCTTCATAAAAACTGACCTCTTGAAAGTAGAAAAAACGATTAGCTATCAAGAAGGACTCTCTGTAAAATCCTTTTGCCAGCATTTGCTCCAATCATCGAAATTGATATGGAATATGAATAAGGTGCTCTTAGTTTTGTTTATTATTTCTATTAGCCAAGCAGTGATAAATGTTACAGTTCCTGTTTCTACTCTGTTTTTGAGAAATCAACCCTTTTTGAATTTACAAACAGGTCAATCTCTTGCCTTGCTATCCACTTTTGAACTGTCAGCCCTGATTGTCGGAAGCCTTGTAAGTGGCTATCTGAAAAATACGATTTCTATAAAAACAGCTCTCTATGCCTCACTTGTCATCCAATTGCTTCTTCTAGTAGGATTTGCCACAGTTCGTTTTGACTGGATTCTTATCTTTAGTACCTTGGATGCCTTTTTCGCAGGTGTTCTCTCTCCTAGATTGCAAGAACTCGTCTTTAAACAAATACCTGAGGAGTCAATGGGAGCAGTTCAATCTTCTATCGGTGCTATTACGGTTGTTTTACCTAGCTTATTTACAATAGCTTTGGTAACCATTGCTACTAGCTTTGGAACTCTGGCAGTTAGCTTTGTTTTATTGCTATTTCTTCTAGTTGCCTTTGTCATGCTTCTGAATATTCGTGAAAGTATTTAGCGGAGAATTTCTATAATATATATTTGAGACTGGATTGCCAGTCTTTTTATGATGGTCAAAATCAACAGACTTTTTTCTCTTTCCTGAATGTGTTATAATAGTCCCTGCTATGGCTGGAGCCTTTTCAGCCCACCTATTAAGACAATATGAGGAGAAAGATGAAAGAAAAAGGATTTTGGGAGGGGGCGCAGGCAGCCATGCCAACGGCCTTGGGTTATGTCAGTATCGGATTGGCCTGTGGAATTATCGGTGCGCCCTATGTGACACCTGTAGAGATGGGCTTGATGAGCCTCTTTGTTTATGCTGGGAGTGCCCAGTTTGCCATGCTGGCACTGATTGCGGTTCAAGCACCTGTGGCAGCTATTGCTATGACGGTTTTTTTGATTAATTTGCGTCTCTTTTTGTTGAGTTTACATGCATCGACCTATTTCCGTCATACTAGTCTCTGGCACAATATCGGCATGTCTAGTATCTTGACGGATGAGACTTATGGCGTTTTGATGGGCGAATTGGCCCATACAGACAAGGTCAATCCTATGTGGATGCACGGAAACAATCTTAACAGCTATGTGGCTTGGTTTGTGGGAACAGTTGTCGGAACGGCTCTGGGTGGGCTGCTGCCAAATCCAGAAATCTTTGGTTTAGATTTTGCCCTAGTTGGGATGTTTATCGGTATTTTTGCTTCGCAATTCCAGATTATGCAAAGACGGATTCCTGTCCGCAATCTGCTGATTATCCTAGCAGTTGTTGCGGTGTCCTTCTTTTTACTTTTGACAGTGGTGTCTCAGTCACTAGCTGTTCTGTTTGCGACGCTACTTGGTTGTAGCATGGGGGTGGTTTTAGATGGTCAGTAAGTATCTTTTATTAGCAGTTATTTTCTCTGGTCTTGTGACCTGGATTCCCCGTATGATTCCCTTCATCTTGGTCAAGTATAAGGGCTTGCCTGCGATTGTTGAGCATTTTTTGAAGTTCTTGCCCGTCTCTATTATTTTTGCCTTGATTCTTTCAAGCGTAGTGACAGGTAATGTTGGGAGTCTTCCTCAAATCAAATGGCTGGACTTCTTAGCCATCTTTCCAACGGCTTGGGTAGCCTTTCGCTACCGCAATCTAGTCGGAACAGTTCTCTTTGGAGTGGTCTTAATTGCAGTCTTGCGTTTGGTCTTTTAATACTCTTCGAAAATCTCTTCAAACCACGTCAGCTTTGCCTTTCCGTATATATGGTTACTGAGACTTCGTCAGTCTTATCTCCAACCTCAAAACAGTGTTTTGAGCAACCTGTGGCTAGCTTTCTAGTTTGCTCTTTGATTTTCATTGAGCATAAATCAGCCATAAAGAAAACTTATCACAGAGATAGATATCATATAATGGCGTAAATGGTCTTTTTCTGTTAAGATTATAAGGTATTTTATTTTGGAGGAAATGACATGAAAAAAATCGTTAAATACTCATCTCTTGCGGCCCTTGCTCTTGTTGCTGCAGGTGTGCTTGCGGCTTGCTCAGGTGGTGCTAAGAAAGAAGGAGAAGCAGCTAGCAAGAAAGAAATCATCGTTGCGACCAATGGCTCGCCAAAACCATTTATCTATGAAGAAAATGGCGAATTGACTGGTTACGAGATTGAAGTCGTTCGCGCTATCTTTAAAGACTCTGACAAGTATGATGTCAAATTTGAAAAGACAGAATGGTCAGGTGTCTTTGCTGGTCTTGACGCTGACCGTTACAATATGGCTGTCAACAATCTTAGCTACACTAAAGAACGTGCGGAGAAATACCTTTATGCCGCACCAATTGCCCAAAACCCTAATGTCCTTGTCGTGAAGAAAGACGACTCTAGCATCAAGTCTCTCGCTGATATCGGTGGAAAATCGACGGAAGTCGTTCAAGCCACTACATCAGCTAAGCAGTTAGAAGCATACAACGCTGAACATCCGGACAACCCAACTATCCTTAACTATACTAAGGCAGACTTCCAACAAATCATGGTACGTTTGAGCGATGGCCAATTTGACTATAAGATTTTTGATAAAATCGGTGTTGAAACAGTTATCAAGAACCAAGGTTTGGATAACTTGAAAGTCATTGAACTTCCAAGTGACCAACAACCGTACGTTTACCCACTTCTTGCTCAAGGTCAAGATGAGTTGAAATCATTTGTAGACAAACGCATCAAAGAACTCTACAAAGACGGAACGCTTGAAAAATTGTCTAAACAATTCTTCGGAGACACTTACCTACCAGCAGAGGCTGATATTAAATAATTTCTTGAAATCATCCATTCTGAATAAGATGGGTGATTTCTCAGTTCTTAGATATATAGTTTTAAACTATATATCTGACTATCTAATAACAATTTGTGAAATAAAACAAAGTATGAGATACTAGTACGGTATTATTTTTAAGGAGAAAGAATCATGAAAATCAAAAAATGGCTTGGCCTAGCAGCCCTTGCTACAGTCGCAGGTTTGGCTCTTGCAGCTTGCGGAAACTCAGAAAAGAAAGCAGACAATGCAACAACTATCAAAATCGCAACTGTCAACCGTAGCGGTTCTGAAGAAGCTCGTTGGGATAAAGTTCAAGAATTGGTTAAGAAAGACGGAATCACTTTGGAATTTACAGAGTTCACAGACTACTCACAACCAAACAAGGCAACTGCTGATGGCGAAGTAGACTTGAACGCTTTCCAACACTATAACTTCTTGAACAACTGGAACAAAGAAAACGGGAAAGACCTTGTAGCGATTGCTGATACTTACATCTCTCCAATCCGCCTTTACTCAGGTTTGAATGGAAGTGACAACAAGTACACTAAAGTAGAAGACATCCCAGCAAACGGAGAAATCGCTGTACCGAACGATGCTACAAACGAAAGCCGTGCGCTTTACTTGCTTCAATCAGCTGGCTTGATTAAATTGGACGTTTCAGGAACTGCTCTTGCAACAGTTGCTAACATCAAAGAAAATCCAAAGAACTTGAAAATCACTGAATTGGATGCTAGCCAAACAGCTCGTTCATTGTCATCAGTTGACGCTGCTGTTGTAAACAATACCTTCGTTACAGAAGCAAAATTGGACTACAAGAAAGCACTTTTCAAAGAACAAGCTGATGAAAATTCAAAACAATGGTACAACATCATCGTTGCGAAAAAAGATTGGGAAACATCACCAAAAGCTGATGCTATCAAGAAAGTGATCGCAGCTTACCATACAGATGAAGTGAAAAAAGTTATCGAAGAAACATCAGACGGTTTGGATCAACCAGTTTGGTAATAAGAAACAGGGAGGTGGGAGAGAGAATTCCACCTCTTGCTTTTGTATAGAGCATGGATTGTAAAGAAGACTATAGTTTCATAGAAAGGTAGAGAGAATATGGTTTTTCCTAGTGAACAAGAACAGATTGAAAAATTTGAAAAGGATCATGTAGCCCAGCATTATTTTGAGGTTTTGCGTACCTTGATTTCTAAGAAGTCGGTCTTTGCCCAGCAGGTTGGACTTAAGGAAGTCGCAAACTATCTGGGTGAGATTTTCAAGCGCGTTGGAGCTGAAGTGGAGATTGATGAGACTTATACGGCTCCCTTTGTCATGGCGCATTTCAAGAGTTCGCGCCCAGATGCTAAGACCTTGATTTTCTATAACCACTATGACACTGTGCCAGCGGACGGGGATCAGGTCTGGACAGAGGATCCCTTTACGCTTTCGGTGCGTAATGGCTTCATGTATGGGCGTGGGGTTGACGATGATAAGGGGCATATCACAGCTCGTTTGAGTGCTTTGAGAAAATACATGCAGCACCACGATGACCTGCCTGTCAATATCAGCTTTATCATGGAGGGTGCGGAGGAATCGGCCTCGACAGACCTAGATAAGTATCTGGAAAAACATGCGGATAAACTCCGTGGTGCAGATTTGTTGGTCTGGGAACAAGGGACCAAAAATGCCTTGGAACAGCTGGAAATTTCTGGTGGAAATAAGGGGATTGTGACCTTTGATGCCAAGGTAAAAAGTGCGGATGTCGATATCCATTCTAGTTATGGTGGGGTTGTGGAATCAGCTCCCTGGTATCTCCTCCAAGCCCTACAGTCTCTTCGCGCTACAGATGGCCGTATCTTAGTTGAAGGCTTGTACGAAGAAGTACAAGAGCCAAATGAACGAGAAATGGCCTTGCTAGAAACTTATGGTCAACGAAACCCAGAGGAAGTCAGTCGGATTTATGGATTGGAGTTGCCTCTCTTACAGGAGGAGCGGATGGCCTTTCTAAAACGTTTCTTTTTCGAGCCAGCGCTTAATATCGAAGGGATTCAGTCTGGTTATCAAGGGCAAGGGGTTAAGACTATTTTGCCAGCAGAAGCTAGCGCTAAGTTAGAAGTTCGTTTGGTTCCTGGTCTAGAACCGCATGATGTTCTGGAAAAAATTCGGAAACAGCTAGACAAAAATGGCTTTGATAAGGTAGAATTATACTATACCTTGGGAGAGATGAGCTATCGAAGCGATATGAGCGCACCAGCCATTCTCAATGTGATCGAGTTGGCCAAGAAATTCTATCCACAGGGCGTTTCAGTCTTGCCGACGACAGCGGGGACAGGACCTATGCATACGGTCTTTGATGCCCTAGAGGTGCCAATGGTGGCCTTCGGTCTAGGAAATGCCAACAGCCGAGACCACGGTGGAGATGAGAACGTGCGAATCGCCGATTACTACACCCATATTGAATTAGTAGAGGAGCTGATTAGAAGCTATGAGTAGAGATATTATCAAGTTAGATCAGATAGATGTGACTTTTCACCAAAAGAAGAGAACCATCACAGCGGTCAAGGATGTGACCATTCACATCCAAGAAGGGGATATTTACGGAATTGTTGGATATTCTGGAGCAGGGAAATCAACCCTTGTACGGGTGATTAATCTCTTGCAAAAGCCATCTGCAGGGAAAATTACCATTGACGATGATGTGATTTTTGATGGCAAGGTGGCCTTGACGGCAGAGCAGTTACGTCGTAAACGTCAAGATATCGGGATGATTTTCCAGCATTTTAACCTGATGAGCCAGAAGACTGCAGAGGAGAATGTAGCCTTTGCCCTTAAACACTCTGGACTCAGCAAGGAAGAAAAGAAGGCTAAAGTAGCTAAGTTGTTGGACTTGGTTGGCTTGGCGGATCGTGCTGAAAACTACCCTTCACAACTATCTGGAGGGCAAAAACAGCGTGTAGCCATTGCGCGTGCCTTGGCAAATGATCCAAAAATCTTGATTTCAGACGAGTCAACTTCTGCCCTTGACCCTAAGACAACCAAGCAGATTTTGGCCTTGTTGCAAGATTTGAACCAAAAATTAGGCTTGACTGTTGTCTTGATTACGCATGAAATGCAGATTGTCAAAGATATTGCCAACCGTGTGGCGGTTATGCAGGACGGGCATTTGATTGAAGAGGGTAGTGTGCTTGAAATCTTCTCAGACCCTAAACAACCTTTGACTCAAGACTTTATCTCAACAGCCACAGGTATTGACGAAGCCATGGTCAAAATCGAGAAGCAAGAAATCGTGGAACACTTGTCTGAAAACAGCATTTTGGTGCAGCTCAAGTACGCAGGGGCTTCAACAGACGAGCCACTTTTGAATGAGTTGTACAAGCATTACCAAGTAACGGCTAATATTCTCTATGGGAATATCGAAATTCTCGATGGTACTCCTGTTGGAGAATTGGTTGTAGTCTTGTCAGGTGAAAAAGCAGCGTTGGCAGGTGCCCAAGAAGCCATTCGTCAAGCAGGCGTACAGCTAAAAGTATTGAAGGGAGGACAGTAAGATGGAATCATTGATTCAAACCTATTTACCAAATGTCTATAAGATGGGTTGGTCTGGTCAAGCTGGCTGGGGGACAGCTATCTACTTGACTCTTTATATGACGGTTCTTTCCTTTATCATCGGAGGTTTCTTAGGACTGGTTGCAGGGCTTTTCCTTGTCTTGACAGCTCCAGGTGGTGTCTTGGAAAATAAGGTCGTTTTCTGGATTTTGGATAAAATCACCTCTATTTTCCGTGCGGTACCATTTATCATTCTCTTGGCAGTCTTGTCACCCTTCTCTCATCTAATCGTAGGAACAAGCATTGGTCCAAATGCGGCTATCGTACCGCTATCTTTTGCAGTCTTTGCCTTCTTTGCCCGTCAAGTGCAGGTTGTCTTGGCTGAGCTAGATGGTGGTGTCATTGAGGCGGCTCAAGCGAGCGGAGCGACCTTCTGGGACATCGTGGGAGTTTACCTATCCGAAGGTCTTCCAGATTTGATCCGTGTAACGACTGTGACCTTGATTTCCCTTGTTGGGGAAACAGCTATGGCTGGCGCGGTTGGAGCTGGTGGTATTGGTAACGTAGCCATCGCTTATGGATTTAACCGCTACAATCACGATGTGACTATCTTGGCAACCATCATTATCATTTTGATTATCTTTGCAATCCAATTCTTGGGAGATTTCTTGACTAAGAAATTGAGCCATAAATAAAAAAGAGCTAGGCAATCTGTACATCATTCATAGGAGTTGTCGTTATAGTCAAGACTTAAAATTCTCTGTACTGGTTGCTATCAACCGTTACTTTTATGAGTTAGAGAGTTAAGAATTGTGGGGAGTCAATATGCAAAATCTGGGAGAAGTTTTTAAAGAATTGAGAAAGAGCCGGAATGTATCTCTACAGGAGGCGACGGGAGGAGAGTTTACTTATTCCATGCTGAGCAAATTTGAGCGTGGAGAAGCAGATTTATCCTCTATGAAATTGATTACTGCCTTAGATAACATACACTCTGATTTGAATGAATTTATGTACTTGGTACGTGGTTTTTCTAAGAAAAAGGTTTTGGCTTTTCAAGAAAATCTTTGGGATTTATATGACAGAGAAGGGATTGATTCTCTACACTCCTTGTATGAAGAGACGACTCAAAAGTATAGATCAAGTGGTGAAACAAGCTATCTTTTACAAATGATTCGTATCAAAAGCCTTCTTGTGTTTTTTGATTCAAAAATAAGGGCAACGGATGAAGAACTGACTTTTCTCTATGACTATTTTTTTACTATTGACATCTGGGGAAATTATGAATTGGAACTATTTTCAACGATTTCTACTTTGTTTCCTCTGCCCCTCTATTTTAAATATTCTAGGGAGATGTTACAAAAGACGGATTTATTAGGCTCTTTACCTAGTAACAAAGTTGGTATTGACACCATTTTGATTAATGGACTCTTTAAAGCGATAGAGGAAAAGGATAAATTAAAAGCAGATTATTTTATCTTTCAGATTGAAAACCGCGATTTACCAGAATCTGAAGCTTATCTTAAAATCATTTATATGATTGCTAAAGGGTATTATGATACTATTTTTAAAGTAGAAAATAAGGGTCTTGAAAAAATCCAGAGAGGCATTACAATCTTACAAGATTTAGAGTATGTAGATGGTGCAAGATACTATGAAAACTATTTTGCAAATCAGCTTTCAAATAAAGATTTGTAATATATTCTTGTTACATCGACTGATGAAAAATAAATAGCCTTGTAGATGGATTGATAATTAGCAGTTTCTAGGCGCTAGAATTTCTATTTTCAGAAAAAATATATTACAAAAAAGTGGGGAGCCCCGCTTTTTTTGTTAGACTGAATTCAATAGAATACTCTTTGAAATGTGAGAAAGGCCTGTTATGAAACTATTCTTAAGACATCATTTATTTAGAATACTGACCTTATCAAGGTTTTTGAGCTCAAGTGGAGCTTATATTTATAATCTGGTATTTATCGTTTATGCTGCGAGTCTACCCTTTAAAAATATAGCTGTATTTATGGCGAATATGATTACGATTTTACCTTTCCTATTTACTTTTTATGTTGGGATTAAGGCTGATCATACTCGGAATAAAGCAGGGACAATTATCTGGGTTGGTTGTGTGCAAAGTCTACTATTTCTTTTGATTGCTAGTGTGATTCATGATCCGAACTTCGTAACGTTTGCTGTTATCTGTATGGTTAATATCTGTTCGGATATTTTATCAGATTATACAGCAGGCCTTCGTATGCCGATTATCCAGCATAATATTTCGGAAGATAAGCTCTATGAAGCTTATTCATTTACTCAGTTTGTTTCCTATTTATCAAATCTAGGAGGTCAAGCCTTAGGAGTGTGGTTACTCACAACAAGCCACCAAAATTTTTCTTTTGTTGCAATTGTGAATGCTGGCTTCTTTTTACTATCTTCTCTCATTTTGTTCAAAAATAGAAGAGAATTGACGCATTTGTCTGTAAGTGTAGAGGATAAGTCGATTAGTTTACCTCAACAAGTTAAGGCAATCTATGCGGACATGGATGATATTTTTAGACAGAGAGAAAGTCAATCATTGCTTAAAATGATTCTTGTCATTTTGGTAATGAATACTTTAGGAGGAGCTGTTGGAGGTATTTATCACTTTTACTTATTAGATCATACTATCTATCATCTCAGTTATGCTCAAGCCCTATTTTTAATTGAATGTGTTAGCTTGGGAGGAGCTATTCTTGGTAGCCTAACTCTCCATGATTATTTTGGGAAATGGTCTTTTTCAAGTTTGCTATCGCTCAATGCAAGTCTGTTTGTCTTGCTTGCTACTGCTAATATTTTAGATTTTTCTCCTCTAGTAGGTGTTGCCTGCTTAGCTTTTGTCATGTATTTGATGTCGAAATCAATGCCTAAATTAGATACTCTGTTATTGTCTAATTTGAGTGCGGATGTATTAGCTAGAAGTAATAATCTCTTGAGTATGATTTTTTCCCTAACATTACCTTTGGGGATGTCTGTATTTTCCTTCTTAGCTTTGCAAGACATCAGGCTTTGTTGGTGGGTATTTTTGGTAGTGAGTGTGATAGGGTTGATTTTATCACTAGAAAAAAGAAGTTTTTCAGGTAAAAAAGTTTAGCCTAGAAAGCTCAGGATTACTAGAAGGCCTTCCAGATTTGATTCGTGTGACGACTGTGACCTTGATTTCCCTTGTTGGTGAAACAGCTATGGCTGGTGCGGTTGGAGCTGGTGGTATTGGTAACGTAGCCATCGCTTATGGATTTATACTCTTCGAAAATCTCTTCAAACTACGTCAACGTCGCCTTGTCGTAGGTATATGTAACTGACTTCGTCAGTCTTATCTACAACTTCAAAACAGTGTTTTGAGCAGCTTGCGACTAGCTTTCTAGTTTGCTCTTTGATTTTCGAAGAGTATCAATTCTTGGGAGACTTCTTGACCAAGTCTTGAGCCATAAATAAAAAAGAGCCGTGTGGCTCTTTTTTAGTAATCAGATTTTCTGCGCCAATTTTTTACTCAAGGCTTGTCCAATCAAGGCGCCGACTAGGGCTCCGATGACAATACTTGCGACAAATAGAAGGATGGTTCCAGGGTTTGGAGCAACCATGATACGGTCGATATATTCTTGTGATTTTCCTCTTGCTAGAAGGGTTGCCATATAGGTTTTGGGCGCAATCCACATAAGCAAGATTGGTCCTGTTGTACTAAAGGCAAAAATAAGGAAAGAAAGGAAGTTCTTTGTTTGGTCCTTGTATTTTCCGAGGTTAGCTACTCCATCTGCTAGCAGACCACAGATAATTCCAGGAAGGAAGGCACCAGCACCGTGTTTAGTTCCCAAGAAAAAGAGGGCGATGACAAGGCCAATAGTGGTAATGGCTCCAAAGCGCGGAACTTTTGCGACTAGGATCATATAGACGCTACCGCCGACAAGGGCAGTAAAAGCAGGCGCATAAAACATGTTTCCAGTTTGGTCAAAGAGATTGCCCAAAAGGACACCAATCCCCATGCAGAGGAAGTAAAGAACTGCAAAAAGAAGTGTAGTTAAGATAGATTTTTTCATGAATTGTCTCCTGATCATTTTTTCACAATTCTCATTTTACCATGGTTTGGTGGGATTGTAAATGGATACTAGAAGTTTTTGAAAACGCTTGAAATATGATATAATGGTTTCATAGTTATTTTTAGGGGGATATCATGGGGAGATTTTTAGACTTTGTCTTTAATCGTTTCTTTTTAGGGATGATTGCGACAGCCTTCTTTTGGCTATTAACTTTAGCAGGAGGGATTATCCTTGGTCTAGCGCCGGCTAGTGCCACCTTGATGAGCTTGTATGCAGAACATGGTTATAGCTTTCGGGAATACAGTTTGAAGGAGGCGTGGTCTCTTTATAAGCAAAATTTTGTCTCAAGCAACCTGATTTTCTATAGCTTTTTAGGGTTGGATTTAGTTTTGGTCTATGGTTTGTATCTCTTGATTCAATTGCCTCATCAGACCATCGTTCATTTGATTGCGACCTTTTTGAATGTCCTAGTAGTTGCCCTGCTCTTTTTAGCCTATACAGTATCTTTGAAATTACAAGTTTATTTTGACTTGTCTTATCGAAATAGTCTCAAACTATCCTTGATTGGCATCTTTATGAGTCTAGCAGCTGTGGCCAAGGTTCTCCTTGGGACAGTGTTACTTGTGGCAATTGGTTACTATATGCCTGCTCTTCTTTTCTTTGTAGGAATTGGGATGTGGCATTTCTTTATCAGTGATATGTTGGAACCGGTCTATGAAAGTATCCATGAAAAATTGGCGACAAAGTAGGATGAAGCAGTTTTGGCTACATACGCTTCTGCGAACATACAGTTCAGTTATGATCATTATTATTGCGAGTTTTGCAATCTTACTCTCTTACGCTGACTGGGATTCACGGGAAAAGGAAGCCCAGAGAGTAGCCCAGCGTGTAACTGCTAGAACAGTGAGTGAAATTGAATATTACCATAGAGAGTCAACCCAGATAGCTCAGGCTTTAGTTGAAAATCAAGCTCGTATTGAGGGAATCTATAAATACTTTAGCCTTAGCATGCCAGACTATTTTTACTGGCAATTAGAGCGGAAAGCTTCGCCTTATGTATCAGTCTCTCTGCATGAAAATGTTGATGATCTCTATGTTCGAAATGATTTTGTAACTGGAGTGGCCATTGCTTTTCAAGATTACAAGGAAGTCTATGTTTCTACTAAAGACAAACGTAGTGGAGAAAAAATCAGGGCTGAGGATTTCAAACCAGCAGGAAATAGTTTTGCCATTCCGGTGTCAGATCCAGTGTCAGATCAAGACTTAGGAGTGATTTACATCTCCTTGGATCCTGCTGTTTTATACCATGCCATTGATAATACTAGAGGTCATACTCCGATGGCAGTAACAGTGACCTCACCTTTTGATACGGAGATTTTTCATATTGGTGAAACAGTTGATAAGGAGAGTGAAAATTGGCTTGTTGGCTTAACTTCTCATGGTTATCAGGTTCAGGTGGCAGTTCCTAAAAACTTTGTTTTACAAGGAACAGTGACTAGCTCTGCTTTGATTGTGAGCTTGAGCCTTCTCTTTATTGTCATTCTTTATCTGACTTTGAGGCAGACTTTTGCTAATTACCAAAAGCAGGTAGTGGATTTAGTAGAATCCATTCAAGTCATTGCTCAAGGCGAAGAGGGGCGTCGGATTGACATTTCCGAAAAAGATCAGGAATTACTCCTAATCGCGGAGACGACCAATGATATGTTGGATCGATTGGAAAAGAATATCCATGATATTTACCAGTTAGAGCTTAGTCAAAAAGATGCCAATATGCGAGCCCTGCAGGCGCAAATCAACCCTCATTTTATGTATAATACGCTGGAGTTCTTGCGCATGTATGCAGTTATGCAGAGTCAAGATGAGTTGGCAGATATCATTTATGAGTTCAGTAGTCTCTTGCGTAACAATATTTCTGACGAAAGAGAGACCCTCCTCAAACAGGAATTGGAATTTTGCCGTAAATACAGCTATCTCTGTATGGTTCGCTATCCCAAGTCCATTGCCTATGGTTTCAAGATAGACCCAGAGTTAGAGAATATGAAGATTCCTAAGTTTACCTTGCAACCGCTGGTAGAAAATTATTTCGCGCATGGTGTTGACCACAGACGGACAGATAATGTGATTAGCATCAAGGCTCTTAAACAGGATGGTTTTGTAGAAATTTTAGTGGTCGATAATGGTAGAGGAATGTCGGTTGAAAAGCTGGCAAATATCCGAGAAAAATTAAATCAGAGACATTTTGAACACCAAGCAAGCTATAGTGCAAAAAGGCAGTCTATTGGGATTGTCAATGTCCATGAGCGTTTTGTACTCTATTTTGGGGACCGCTATGCCATTACGATAGAGTCTGCGGAGCAAGCAGGTGTTCAGTATCGTATTACAATTCAAGATGAGTAGAAAGGGAGAAAATGTATAAAGTATTATTAGTAGATGATGAGTACATGGTGACAGAAGGTCTGAAACGTTTGATTCCCTTTGATAAGTGGGATATGGAGGTTGTCGCAACAGCCAGTCATGCCGATGAAGCCCTAGAATATGTGCAGGAAAATCCCGTCGATGTCATCATTTCCGATGTCAATATGCCCGACAAAACAGGGCTTGATATGATTCGGGAGATGAAAGAAATCTTACCAGATGCTGCCTATATCCTGCTTTCAGGTTATCAGGAGTTTGATTATGTAAAAAGAGCTATGAACCTTAGTGTGGTGGACTATTTGGTCAAGCCTGTTGATAAGGTAGAGTTAGGAAATCTGCTGGAGAAGATTGCAGGTCAGCTTAGCGAGAGAGGAAAGAAAAATCAGACTCTCAGTCAAGATTTAGACGAGGCTGGATTTGTCAGTTATTTAGGAGGTAAGGAGAATTGGTGGATAGGTCTATCCAAGGAAAAACAAGGCTCCTTCGCCATTCCCTACTATGTCTTGGGTCAAGACTGGCAGATTTTCATTTCTGACCAACCCCTAGATGGCTTAGTTGTTACACCTTTTGAAGCTCCTTATCAAGAATACTTTGAACGCTGGAAGCTGAATGCTGAGAAAGCCCTCTTTTACGGCTCTGTAAATCTACAACAGTCTCAGAGTCTCTTTGCCTACTACGAACCGATTTATAGGGTTATCATTCAGGGGAATCTCAATCAAATCGTAGAAGAGTTGAACCTCTTGGAGAAGGTGGTTCTTGAAAATACACCTCGTGTTCCGATTACCAAACAGCTTTTTATCCAGTTTGTCATGGATGTCTTTCACTTGTTTGAACATCTCAAAGCTGATGATATGACGGACATTGTCAAAACGATTCATGCTATTCAAACCTTCGATGAATTGGTTTCTTATATCAAGGAAACTCTGACCAGCTTTTTCGGTCAATACCGTATGAATGAAAATGTGGTCAGTGTGCTGGAAGTCATTGGGCGTGATTATCAGAAAGAACTTTCCCTCAAGGATATTAGTAAGGCCCTCTTTATCAATCCTGTCTATCTAGGACAGTTGATTAAGCGTGAAACCGATTCGACCTTTGCAGAGTTACTAAACAAACAACGTATTAAGGCTGCCCAGCAGCTCTTGCTTTCGACTAGTGATAGTATCGAAGATATTTGTTATGCTGTTGGTTACAGTAACCTTGGATATTTCTATAAAGTGTTCCGAAAATTGTGCGGAAAATCGCCAAAAGCCTACCGAAAACAGGTAGAAACGATATTATAAGATTTGTATTCCTTTACAAAAAGTGCTATAATATAAATAATATTATCAGGAGGTTCTATCATGAAAAAGAAACCGATTTATCTATGGGTCTTGTTAATCTTGTCTGCCCTTATTTCAGCAATGTCTCTGTTTGGAATGTTGAGTCCCTTACCTAGCAAAGAAGCCCTTCGTGCCGCTCAGAAACAGGTTGCAGGGGTCAGTGCTCAGCAATTAGAAGACAACATCAATTACAGCTATAGAGTAGCAGAATCAACTCATTCTATTTTTAATATGGCCTTGATTGTGCTATCTGCTATTTTAGTTGTAGTAGCGATTGTCTTCCTTGTTCGTAAGAATTTGCAATATGCAAACTATACTTATGTCGGCTATGTTTTGCTAGCCATTATTGGTTCGATTTATGGCTATGTTAGTTTACAGGACGCTGTGCAGTTAGTTCACGATGAGACCATGCGTTTAGGGATAAGTGTTATTTCACAAGCCGTTAGCATTCTCTCTATCGTCATCAATGTTCTCTTCCTAGCCCTTGTCTTCTATAAGATGTGGCGACAACAGAAAGCCTTGGCAGAAGAAGAGGAAGCAGAAAATCTTGCCTAAGTATTGACAAAAAAGAACTATCAAGATACAATCTTGGTAGTTCTTTTTCGATTAAAAATAAAATCATGGAGGTACATATGAAGACAATTTCTTTAGTTTATATTAGTTTGAGTGGCAACACTGAGAGTTTTGTGACCCGCCTGAAAGATTATCTCTTGTCCCAGTACGAGGGAATTGAGGTTCAAAAGATTCATATCAAGGATTTGGTCAAGGAAGGCCAAGATTTCTATGAAATGGAGCATCCCTATGTTGCTTTTTTGCCGACTTACCTAGAAGGTGGGAATGGCGTGGATAATGGAGATGTAGAGATTTTGACGACACCAGTAGGGGATTTTATCGCCTATGGTGACAATGCTAGTAAGTGTTTTGGCGTGGTTGGCTCAGGAAATCGTAACTTTAATAACCAATACTGCCTGACAGCCAAGCAATACAGTCAACGCTTTGGCTTCCCTGTATTGGCTGACTTTGAAATGCGAGGCATGCTGGAAGATATCAAACATGTCGCAGCCATTATCGCAGATTTGTATGAGTTGGAAAAGGAGAATTAAAGTCAATATAAGAGGCACTTGGGATTTTTCAACTGTTTTTTGAGTATAAACAGTCTTTGAGAATGTAAAAAAGCATAAGCTCAGGTATTCAAAACCTTGTTCTTATGCTTTTTATCATAGAAATATTTGCTGCATTTTCTCTTGAAATGAAACCTTATACTCAATGAAAATCAAAGAGCAAACTAGGAAACTAGCCGCAGGCTGTACTTGAGTACGGCAAGGCGACGTTGACGTGGTTTGAATTTGATTTGCGAAGAGTATTATCTTCATCTCGCGCTTGTCAGTTAACTTGCTTTTCCGATTGCGAGTGCGTAGATAAAGAAGATGGCGAAGCCAAAGAGGAAAATCAATCCCGCAATGGCAAGGTGTTTGAGGCAAGAAGGAAGATTTTTGTTTTCACGCGTTACCAAGGCGTAATTCAAAAGAGCAAAGAAAGGTGTTGTCAGGAAAGAGCCAATCATGGCAAAGCGGAGCATGGTTGAAACCTGACCAGCGAAGAACTTGATAATGACGATACCGATGATAGCAGTGATGGTCATCCAGATGTTCAAAGATTTACGATTGTCCTCTTTTTGACTGATTAGCAGTCGGAGAGATTCCTGATTAACGCGAGAATAGCCATCGATAACAGTTATAACTGTTCCAAAGATACACAGGAAAGCAATAAAGGTAATCAAGTAACGGGACCATTCGCCAAGAACAGAGGCATACATGCCCACGAATTGAGAGATGTATTTGGCTGAAGCAGCTTCAACCGCCTGCCCTGTAGGATACTGAATCAGTGCTCCCAGTGCCACAAAGAAGACGGCTAGGATAGCTGTTCCAATATAACCAGTGTTAAAGTCAAACAGAGCGTCTTCTTTGTTAAAGTTGACGGTCTTTCTCTTTTCAGCTGACCAAAGTGAATTGATAGATGAAATTTCAATAGGAGCAGGCATCCATCCTAGGAGGGAGACGATGAAGGGCAGAGCTGCCATTTGCCAAGGTGTCTTCTCGACAAAATCAGAACTGTATTCTGGATGCTTGACCGCTGCTATGATAACTGCAAGAACAGTTGCAATGGTCAAAGCTGACATGATCCATTTGACCATGCCGTCTAAAAGTTTGTAGCCTCCAAAGAGTAACATAGCCCAAATGATGGCAACGAGAATGAGGGACCACTGAGTGATGCTAAGACCAATCATTGGGAAGGCACTGGCGATGATAGCTGAGCACAGAATGGCAACACCAGCCGTGTTGACCATAGCCGAAAAGACATTGAGAATAAAGAAAATCCAGAGATAGAGTTTTCCTTTTTCGGCATAACCTTCAACCAAAGTCTTTCCAGTATCAGCTGTGTATTCAGCACCAAAACGGAAAAATGGATATTTAAAGACATTGGCTAAGATGACCAAGAGAAGTAGAGACCAACCGTAAGAACCGCCAGCTTGAGTGGAAGATACAATGTGGGAACCTCCAACAGCGGCAGTTGCCATTAGGATTCCAGGTCCCATTGCTTTTAGTTTACTTGTCCAGGTTGATTGATTTAACGAAATAGCTTGCGACATGATAAATACTCCTTTTTGAATTTTCAGAATAATCTGGATATGTAATCTATATTCTACAAAAAACTTTGGGAAAATGCAAGAATATTTTGAAAAAAGATAGAAAATTACAGAAAATTTACAAAGAAGATCTGAAAATAACTACTATGATAGCAATACTCTTCGAAAATCTCTTCAAACCACGTCAGCGTCGCCTTACCGTAGGTATGGTTACTGACTTCGTCAGTCTTATCTGCAATCTCAAAACAATGTTTTGAGCAACCTGCGGCTAGCTTCCTAGTTTGCTCTTTGATTTTCATTGAGTATAAGGTGCAGCAGGATAAAGAAAAACCGAGAAGTTTCTTTCTCGGCTTTGCTTATTATGAGGTTCTTACTTTTTATGCTTCAAGAGTTGATTGATGTGATCCACTTTTTTAGCCTCTCTTTTATAGAGAATAGCCCAGATGATGAGATAGACAATCGCAAACTCGATAATGAGCTGGAGATAGAAGAACCAGTGGAAAGGGAACCAACCTGCCAGAGTTGCCAGTGGGATAAAGCCAGCCAGCATGAGGAAGAAATGGGAAAGCGTCGCACGAAGCATGCTCCAGTCACGGCTGAATAATCGTTTACCAAAGTTGAAGAGAATACCGATGGCTGCCCAGATAAGAGTACAGTAGAGCAAGACCAGGGCACCGTGAACCTGATGTTGAGTCATCACTTGGCCGATGAGAGAGTAGGGATTGAGCGGTGCGTAGGTATTTGGTGCATAAATGAGTGAAAAGATGATAGAGAGGATGAGGCCGATAAGAACACCGGCGGCTGCGTCGTGAAAGATTTGTTTTTTCATAGTTCTAATTTCTCCTTGATGGTTTTTAGATAACGGCGTGAAGAGTAGGTGAAGCTTTCGTTTTTCAAGAAAATTTCTACTAGGCCGTTGGGGGTGAGCTTGAGATGAGAGATGAAATCGATATTGATGATTTCTGATTGGGAAATTTGGATAAAATTGGTTGGCAGAATTTCAAGGACCTGATAGAGTCGTAAGTCAATGGTGTAGGTCTGACTCGCGGTTTCTGCTAGAACCTTTCGATTCTCGATATAGAAGCGTTGTATCTTACCAATCTTAACGAGATAGACCTGATTATCAATCTTTCCTTTGATTTTTTCTGTTCGATCCAGATTTTCTGCGAACTCGATGAGTTTCTGGACTTTATCTGTCGGCTGAGGTGCTTGAACAATCAGCTTTTCCTCTTCGTAAGTTTCACTAATCTGTAGTTCTACTTTCATAAATTTCTCTCCTTGTTTTTCATACAAAATTGTGATCACTTCTTGTACACCTTTATTAAACACTATTTTTCAGCCCCTTGCAAGGGACTTTGTTTATGTGGAGGGATTTGGCTTCTATGTGGTGGAGCTTTTCTGTCCTATCTGAAATATGGTATAATAGCACTAATCAATTTCTAGGAAAATAGATACAGAAAGGGGCTGAAAAATGTCTCATATTATTGAATTGCCAGAGGTGCTGGCAAACCAGATTGCAGCTGGAGAGGTTATCGAGCGTCCAGCTAGCGTTGTTAAGGAGCTGGTAGAAAATGCTATTGACGCGGGTTCTAGTCAGATTATCATTGAGATTGAGGAAGCTGGTCTCAAGAAGATTCAAATCACAGATAATGGTCATGGAATTGCCCACGATGAGGTGGAATTGGCCCTGCGTCGTCATGCGACCAGTAAGATAAAAAATCAAGCAGACCTCTTTCGAATTCGGACGCTTGGTTTTCGTGGTGAAGCTCTGCCTTCTATCGCATCCGTCAGCGTTTTAACTCTTTTGACTGCGGTGGATGGCGCAAGTCATGGGACAAAATTAGTCGCGCGTGGGGGAGAAGTTGAGGAAGTCATCCCAGCGACTAGTCCTGTGGGAACCAAGGTTTGTGTGGAGGACCTCTTTTTCAACACGCCTGCCCGCCTCAAGTATATGAAGAGTCAGCAAGCGGAGCTGTCTCATATTATTGATATTGTCAACCGTCTGGGCTTGGCCCATCCTGAGATTTCTTTTAGCTTGATTAGTGATGGCAAGGAAATGACGCGGACAGCAGGGACTGGTCAACTGCGACAAGCAATCGCAGGAATTTATGGTTTGGTCAGTGCCAAGAAGATGATTGAAATTGAGAACTCTGACCTTGATTTCGAAATTTCAGGCTTTGTGTCCTTGCCTGAGTTAACTCGGGCCAATCGCAATTATATCAGTCTCTTCATCAATGGCCGTTATATCAAGAACTTTCTACTCAACCGTGCAATTCTTGACGGCTATGGCAGTAAGCTCATGGTGGGGCGTTTTCCACTGGCTGTCATTCACATTGATATCGACCCTTATCTAGCGGATGTCAATGTGCATCCAACCAAGCAAGAGGTGCGGATTTCCAAGGAAAAAGAACTGATGACGTTGGTCTCAGAAGCTATTTCCAACAGTCTCAAGGAACAAACCTTGATACCAGATGCCTTGGAAAATCTTGCCAAATCGACTGTGCGCAATCGTGAGAAGGTGGAGCAAACTATTCTCCCACTCAAAGAAAATACGCTCTACTATGAGAAAACTGAGCCTACAAGACCTAGTCAAGCTGAGGTGGCTGATTATCAGGTGGAATTGACTGAGGAAAGGCAGGATTTGACTCTGTTTGCCAAAGAAACCTTGGATCAATTGACCAAGCCAGCAAAACTGCATTTTGCAGAGAGAAAGCCTGCTAACTACGACCAGCTAGACCATCCAGAGTTAGATCTTGCTAGCATCGATAAGGCTTATGACAAACTGGAACGAGAAGAAGCATCCAGCTTCCCAGAGTTGGAGTTTTTCGGACAAATGCACGGGACTTATCTCTTTGCCCAAGGGCGAGATGGACTTTACATCATAGATCAGCACGCTGCTCAGGAACGGGTCAAGTACGAGGAGTACCGTGAAAGCATTGGCAATGTTGACCAGAGCCAGCAGCAACTCCTAGTGCCCTATATCTTTGAATTTCCTGCGGATGATGCCCTGCGTCTCAAGGAAAGAATGCCTCTCTTAGAGGAAGTGGGCGTCTTTCTAGCAGAGTACGGAGAAAATCAATTTATTCTACGTGAACATCCTATTTGGATGGCAGAAGAAGAGATTGAATCAGGCATCTATGAGATGTGCGACATGCTCCTTTTGACCAAGGAAGTTTCTATCAAGAAATACCGAGCAGAGCTGGCTATCATGATGTCTTGCAAGCGATCTATCAAGGCCAATCATCGTATTGATGATCATTCAGCTAGACAACTCCTCTATCAGCTTTCTCAATGTGACAATCCCTATAACTGTCCTCACGGACGTCCTGTTTTGGTGCATTTTACCAAGTCGGATATGGAAAAGATGTTCCGACGTATTCAGGAAAATCACACCAGTCTCCGTGAGTTGGGGAAATATTAAAAGTATAAAAAAGTCTGGGAAAAATGTTCAAAATCAGAAAAACGCATAAAATCAGGTGTTCAAAAACCTTGATTTTATGCGTTTTATCATAGAAATATTTACTTCATTTTTTCCTAATTCTTTTCGAAAATCTCTTCAAACCAGGTCAGTTTTATCAGTAATCTCAAAACAGTGTTTTGAGCTAATTTTGCTAGTTTTGTCTGTAACATCGAAGTTGTGTTTTACCACTCTGCGACTGGTTTCCTAGTTTGCTCTATGATTTTCACAGAGTATTAAATTGCGATTTTGCCAAGTTTCTTTATTCGTCTAAAAGTAGAGTCTGTTCTATGCGTCTAATGTACGAATTAGGTTGACCATTTCAATAGCGCCTTGTGCACACTCAGAACCCTTATTTCCTGCTTTAGTGCCAGCTCGTTCTATGGCTTGTTCAATTGTATCTGTCGTTAGCACACCAAACATAACTGGGATTTCGCTATTTAAACTGATTTGGGCGATTCCCTTAGATACCTCGCTACATACATAATCATAATGACTTGTATTCCCTCTAATGACAGCTCCCAAGCAGATAATTGCATCATATTTTTTACTTTTTGCCATTTTTGATGCAATCAGAGGTATTTCAAAAGCTCCTGGAACCCAGGCCACCTCGATATCTTTCTCGTTTACATTCTCTCTTTTGAGATTATCCAGTGCTCCAGATAATAATTTTGAAGTTATAAATTCATTAAATCTCGCTACAACAATACCGATTTTAATATCGTTCGCTACTAAATTACCTTCATAAGTGTTCATTTATTTTTCCTCCATATTTAAAATGTGACCCATTCGATTTTTCTTTGTTTCTAAATAAAAACTATCGTAAGGATTGGCTTCTATTTCGATTGGTATTCTACTGGAAATGGTAATTCCATATTTTTCTAACTGTTCAACTTTGTCAGGATTATTTGTCAGTAAATGTAGTGACTGTAGTCCTAGGTCTTTAAGCATTTGTGCTCCAATATGATATTCTCTTAAATCACCTTCAAAGCCTAATGCAAGATTGGCATCAAGCGTATCCATGCCTTGATCTTGTAAATGATAGGCTTTTAATTTATTGATAAGTCCAATTCCTCGTCCCTCCTGTCGCAAGTAAAGTAAGACACCCGAACCATTCTCAACAATCATTTTCATAGCTTTATCGAATTGCTGTCCACAATCGCAACGTAAAGAGCCTAAAACATCTCCTGTTAAACATTCGGAGTGGACCCGACATAATACATTGGCTTCATCCTCTATGTTTCCCATAATAAGAGCAAGATGATGTTCCCCATTTAGTTTATCTATATAGCTAATTGCTTTGAAATTACCGTATCTAGTAGGCATATTGACAGTTGAAACTCGTTCTACCAGCTGATCATATACTTTTCTATATTCTTGTAATTCTTTGATGGTAATTAGTGGAATCTTGTGTTTCTTCGAGAACTGAATTAAATCATCTGTTCTCATCATTTTGCCATCATGATTCATTATTTCACAACATAGGCCACACTCTTTTAGTCCAGCTAATTTTAATAAATCAACAGTTGCTTCTGTGTGTCCATTTCTTTCTAGAACACCACCTTTTTTTGCAATTAAAGGAAACATGTGTCCTGGCCTGCGAAAATCAGAGGGTATTATATCTTCAGCTACACACATACGTGCGGTCAGTCCTCTTTCCTCGGCAGAAATACCTGTGGTCGTTTCTTTATAATCAATTGAAACTGTAAAAGCAGTCTTATGATTATCTGTATTGTTTTCAACCATAGGTGAAAGCATTAATTGATTAGCTAAACTTTCGCTCATAGGCATACAAATTAATCCTTTGGCATAAGTAGCCATAAAATTAACATTTTCTGTTGTAGCTGCTTGTGCAGAACAAATTAAGTCTCCTTCATTTTCTCTATCCTTATCGTCTATAACAAGAACAAGTCGTCCCTTCTGCAATGCTTCTAATGCTTCTTGTATTTTTCGATATTCCATTGACTGATTATCCTTTCTGCTAAAATCCATTTTGATATAATAGTTCCTTAGATATTTCTGATTTTGGAGAATTATCCATCAGTTTTTGCACATATTTACCTAAGATATCATTTTCAAGATTTACTGTACTCCCGACTTGTTTACTCTTAAGAATGGTTTGTTCCAAGGTATGAGGGATAACAGATACTGAAAAGTTTACTTTGGAGACTTTAGCGACAGTCAGACTAATGCCGTCAATTGTAATAGATCCTTTTTCAACTATTAAATCTAAAATTTCTTTTTGTGTGTTGATTTGATACCATACAGCATTATTATCTTTTTTTATTGACGAGATTTTTCCTGTACCATCAATGTGTCCTGTAACGACGTGACCCCCAAGTCGACCGTTGACAGATAAGGCTCTTTCTAGATTCACCTCACTTCCATGTTTTAATAGAGTAAGAGCTGTTCGACTCCATGTTTCATTCATTACATCAACTGTAAAGGATTGATGATTGAAATGAGTAACTGTAAGACAGATACCATTTACTGCTATACTATCGCCTAAATGGATATCCGTTAATATTTTTGAGGCTTTAATTGATAGTTTACAATTACGAGAGTCTTTCTGTATTCTTTCAACTTTTCCGATTTCTTCAATTATTCCTGTGAACATGGATAAATCACTTCACTTTCTATGAGATAGTCATTTCCTATTTGAGAAAAAGCATAAGGTTTCAATCTAATAGCGTCATTTGGCAAAGAAATGCCTTCACCTCCGACAGGAAACTTGGCACTGCCTCCAAAAATTTTTGGTGCAATATATATTTTCAGCTCATCAACAATTTGTTGTTCCAAAGCACTCCAATTCATTAGACTGCCCCCTTCTAGAACTAGGCTATCAATCTGCATGTTTCCTAGATGTTGCATTAAACTCGATAAGTCTATATGATTGCCTTTTTTCTTTATGGAAAGTATTTCACAGCCATGATTTTGATATAGCTTCATTTTATTTTTGTCTTCAGAGGAAGTGGCAATGTAAGTTTTAATATCATTTGCTGTTTTTACGATTTTAGAGGTAAGAGGAGTTCGTAAATGTGTATCGCATATGATACGGATAGGATTTTTCCCTTCCTCCAATCTACATGTCAGCAAAGGATCGTCTTGAATAACAGTATTGACTCCCACCATAATTGCACTAACATGGTGTCGTAACTGATGCACATGCTTTCTTGCCTCTTCTTCAGTAATCCATTTGGATTGATTTGTTTTAGTGGCTATTTTTCCATCCATTGTCATTGCATATTTCATAAAAACATAGGGTACATGCTGGGTAATATACTTTCTAAAACTTTTTATTAAGTTAAGACACTCATTTTCTAAAATTCCAACAGTAACTTGAAGATTATTTTCCTCAAGTATCTTTACTCCTTTTCCAGATACAATAGGATTACAGTCTAGGCTTCCAATGACTACTCTTGTAATACCACTATCGATTATAGCATCTATACAGGGAGGTGTTTTCCCGAAGTGACAACAGGGTTCAAGTGTTACATAAAGCGTCGCTCCGACAGGGGATTTTCTACAGTTTTTAAGAGCATTTCTCTCAGCATGTGGGCCACCAAAAAACTCATGATAACCTTGTCCGATAATGTGATTATCTTTTACAATAATTGCGCCAACCATAGGATTGGGATTGACGTAACCAGCCCCTTTTTGTGCCAGTTTTATTGCTAATTTCATATATTTTGAATCGCTCATCTCACTACCTCCAAAAAAATATACCTTGAATAGGGGACTACTCAAGGCATACAAAAGAAAACTTATGCGATTAACAAAAATGCTCTGAAATGACAAGTAATCATTTCAGAGCACGCAAAAAGCACAAATATACTTTTATCTTCTTTCATCCAGACTATACTGTCGGCTTTGGAATTTCACCAAATCATGCCTTTCGGCTCGTGGGCTATACCACCGGTAGGGAATTGCACCCTGCCCTGAAGATAGTTATTCAATTACAGATGATTATAGTACTTAATTTTGAATATGTCAACAGATAAATACCGATTGTTTTTGATATACTGTATTTGTGATAATCGATTCTCGCTCCTCGGATAAAGAAAATATGATATACTAGATAAACGAAATAAGAGAGAAGGAACACTATGTACGCATATTTAAAAGGAATCATTACCAAAATTACTGCCAAATACATTGTTCTTGAAACCAATGGTATTGGTTATATCCTGCATGTGGCCAATCCTTATGCCTATTCAGGTCAGGTTAATCAGGAGGCTCAGATTTATGTGCATCAGGTTGTGCGTGAGGACGCCCATTTGCTTTATGGATTTCGCTCAGAGGATGAGAAAAAGCTCTTTCTTAGTCTAATTTCGGTCTCTGGGATTGGTCCTGTATCAGCTCTTGCTATTATCGCTGCTGATGACAATGCTGGCTTGGTTCAAGCCATTGAAACCAAGAACATCACCTACTTGACCAAGTTCCCTAAAATTGGCAAGAAAACAGCCCAGCAGATGGTGCTGGACTTGGAAGGCAAGGTAGTAGTTGCAGGAGATGACCTTCCTGCCAAGGTCGCAGTGCAAGCAAGTGCTGAAAACCAAGAATTGGAAGAAGCTATGGAAGCCATGTTGGCTCTGGGCTACAAGGCAACAGAGCTCAAGAAAATCAAGAAATTCTTTGAAGGAACGACAGATACAGCTGAGAACTATATCAAGTCGGCCCTTAAAATGTTGGTCAAATAGGAGCAGAGAATGACAAAACGTTGTTTGTGGGTCAAGATGACCAATCAGCTCTACATTGCCTATCATGATGAGGAGTGGGGGCAACCCCTCCATGATGATAAAGCATTGTTTGAGTTGTTGTGTATGGAAACCTATCAAGCGGGTCTGTCTTGGGAAACGGTGCTCAACAAACGCCAAGCTTTCCGAGAAGCCTTTCATAGCTATCAAATTCAAGCAGTCGCAGAGATGACCGACACCGAATTGGAAGCCTTGCTGGATAATCCAGCCATCATTCGAAATAGAGCCAAGATTTTTGCTACACGCGCTAACGCCCAAGCCTTTCAACGATTACAGGCAGAATATGCCTCTTTTGATGCCTATCTTTGGTCTTTTGTTGAGGGGAAAACGATCGTCAATGATGTTCCCGACTACCGCCAAGCCCCAGCTAAAACCGCTTTGTCTGAAAAATTAGCCAAAGATCTCAAAAAACGAGGTTTCAAGTTCACAGGTCCAGTCGCGGTCTTGTCTTTTCTACAGGCTGCAGGGCTGGTTGATGACCATGAAAATGATTGTGAATGGAAGGGGAATTAAATGATGTCTAACAAAAATAAGGGAATTCTGATTTTTGCGATTCTCTATACAGTCCTCTTTGTGTTTGATGGCGTTAAATTGCTGGCTTTCTTGATGCCATCTGCCATTGCAAATTATCTAGTTTATGTAGTACTAGCTCTATATAGCTCTTTCTTGTTTAAGGATAGATTGATCAAACAATGGAATGAGATTAGAAAGACTAAAAGGAAATTCTTCTTTGGCGTCTTAACAGGATGGCTATTTCTCTTTCTGATGACTTTTGTCTTTGAATTTGTATCAGAGATGTTGAAGCAGTTTTTTGGGCTAGTCGGACAAGGTCTAAACCAGTCGAATATTCAAAGCACTTTTCAAGAGCAACCAATACTGATAGCTGTTTTTGCTTGTGTTATTGGACCTCTGGTAGAAGAATTAATTTTCCGTCAAACTCTATTGAGATATTTGAGAAAAAATCTGCCAACTTGGCTGAGTATCTTTATAGCCGGCCTTGCTTTTGCCTTAACTCATATGCACAGCTTGGATCTATCCGAGTGGGTCGGTGCAGTCGGTTATCTAGGTGCTGGCCTTGCCCTTTCTATTACTTATGTGAAAGAAAAGGAGAATATCTACTATCCTCTACTTATTCACATGTTAAGCAACAGCCTCTCCTTGATCATTTTAGCTATCAGTAGTATGTGATGAAAATACCAGTAATGATACTGAGAAAAAGCTGAGAAACTTTTCCCAGCTTTATTTGTTATAGTCAAAGCGAATGACTTGTTCCTGTGTATCTACATGAGCATGGACTCCGAAGGGAACAATGGCTCTTGGAGTTGCGTGGCCGACATTTAGATTATAGATAATCGGGATATTGCTGTCAATAATATCCAATAGTGCCTCTTTATAGTCGTCATAGAAAGTTTCATCCATAGGTTTTCCGACCAGGAGTCCACTGATGACCGCGAATATGCCAGTGTTCTTTAAAGTCTGCAACATCTTTTTGAAGTCTCCTGGATCAGGCTTTTCTTCGCTTGTCTCTAGCAAGAGGATCTTTCCTTTCCAGTCTGACAAGTCAGGGAAAAGTTTGTATTGTTGGCAGAGCTCCGTGCTGTCTGCGTATCGAGAGTTGTCAAAGATATCGTAGAGGGATTCGAGGCAACCACCGAGGATTTTCCCCTCGAACTGGGCATTTCCTTGCAACAAGTCAAAACCGGTATTTGCATGACTGACACGAGGTGTCCCCAGGGCCGTGGGACTAAAATCAGTTCGTTCATCATACCAAACGTCACTAGGGCGGATTTCTGAGATTCTTCCCGTATCAATCAATTCTTTGAAGTAGTGAAGGCTATAGGCTAGCATTTCTTTGTCTAATTCACAAATGTCTGCTAAGAAGGATTGACCATAAAAAGTTTTGATTCCTAGTTTATGCAACATGAGATGGTTCATGGTTGTATCTGAGAAGCCAAGAAAAATTTTTTGTTTGATAACCTTTTGTAGTTGGTCATTTTCAAAAAGATAAGGTAGTAAGCGATAGGTATCGTCTCCACCGATGGCACATAGGATCATATCGATGCTATCATCAGAAAAGGCATGAATCAAATCCTCTGCACGAGCTTCAGGATGGTTCTTGATAAAGTCTAATCCATTTAGCGAATGGGGCAAAAAGATAGGATTGAGTCTCAGGTCCTTGAGACGTTGGACACCCAAGTCCACTTCGTGTTTGACAAAATCCTCTCCGATAATGCCACTAGATAAACTAACAATACCAATAGTAGAAACCATATCTCATCCTCCTAGAAATAGATTGAGCCTATTTTATCACAAAATATAAGAGAAAGCTATGTGGGATTTCAGAAGAATACTTTTAATACTCTTCGAAAATCTCTTCAAACCACGTCAGTTTTATTTGCAACCTCAAAGCTGTGCTTTGAGCAACCTGCAGCTAGCTTCCTAGTTTGCTCTTTGATTTTCATTGAGTATAACTCAAAAAAGTAAGTGAAAAAGCAACCGCACCTGCAGTTGCTTTTATCGTTTTCTTATTCTTGATAGCGTGTTGGTCCTGCACTTGCACTACGGATATTCAAGCGTTTCTTGAGATAGAAGCGAAGGGCTAGGAGGGCTGCTCCAATAATAGCTAGTGGCAATGGATCCAGTACTGGGTTAAGGCTAGCTGGTAGGAAGCTTGTTGCAAAGAAGACAAGCAACCAAAGGAACATAGAAGCTAGGATAACTAGTACAGATTTCCAGAAAGGTGGACGTTGACTGCGATCCATATCTGGTCCATAGTATTGGTAAACAAAGTAGTACATCAAGTAGAAGGCAAATCCACCAACCAGTCCAACTAATAGAAGAGTAATCAATCCATAGCCGAAAGCTTGATCTGCCGCAAAGAAGGTTGTGAGGGCGCTGACAAGGGCAAAGAGGCTAGTGATGAAAAGAGCTGAGTCCATAATCATCAGTTTTGGATCATCATTTTCTTTTGGATGCTCTTTTTCGTACTGCTCTTTGACAGTGAAGCTATGAGCCCAATGAGTTGGTGCGCCGTATAGGGAACGGGCAGTTGTACCTTTAGATTGCTCCTCAAGGATTTGGGGAATGACTTCCTCAAAAATAGTCTGGATTTCAGCGTCTGTTTTCCCATCTTTGATGAATTGTTGGGTAGCAATGTGGACAAACTCTTGGTTTTTCTTAGTTAATTTTTGTAGATCAATTTGAGACATAGGAACTCCTCTTAGAACCATTTTTTATGGATGAGATAGAGAGTGAGCGAGACACTCATAGCAAAGGCGATAAAGACGATTAACCAGAAGGCATTTGGCTCTCCGTTTAGGGGGATTTCATTATCCTTAAAGTTCATACCGTAGGCAGAAAAGACCATGGTTGGGATGGACATGACGATGGTCACAAGGGCCAAGGTTTTCATGATGTTGTTCTGGTTGTTAGAAATGATAGAGGCAAAGGTCTCTGTCATAGAATGCAAGACGTTTCCATAAATGTCTGCCATCTCGATGGCCTGTTGGGTTTCAATCAGGGTATCTTCAAGCAGGTCTTCGTCCTCAAGGTATTTCTTGATATTACTGGTTGAGCTGGTCAATTTCTTAATCACACGCTCATTTGTTTTGAGGGAGGCCTTGAAATAGACGATGGTTTTTTCTAATTCCATGAGTTCAATCAATTCTTCATTACGAGTTGATTGATGCAGTTGACTTTCGATTTGTTCACTCTTGCGGTCAATCGAACGAAGGGCTGTTAGGTAAAGCTCTGCATTGCGATAAAGAATCTGGAAGATAAAACGCGAACGCATAAAAGTATAGAAATTACGCAATCGACGGTTGATAAAGACATCGAGGACTGGTAATGGTTCCAAACAAGTAGTGATAATGGTTTCCTCGGTGATGATAATACCAAGCGGGATGGTGACGTAGTAGGTGCGGTTATTTCTTTCCTCTGTGACCGGCACGTCAACGATAATCAGGGTGTACTCGTCTTCAATGGTAATACGAGACATTTCTTCCGCATCGAGCGGTGCTCGAAGGTCCGCAATATCAATATCGAAGGCGTTAGCGATTTCCAGTGATTCATTTTGAGTCGGATTGACGAGATTGATCCAAGTACCCGGTTCAAGCGTATCGATCTCTTTAAATTCAGTTGTTGTAGAGAGAAAAACTTGTTTCATATCCCTTATCCTTTCTCATTTTTCAGATTTTTTCACACCGTACTATTATACTACAAATTCAGCCTTTTGGGTAATAGAATCTCACTTTTTTTGGTATAATGGTAAGCAATAATGGACTAGAAAGAACAAAGATGCAAGATAAAATTGTCATTCATGGGGCGCGTGCCCATAATTTAAAAAATATTGATGTGGAGATTCCGCGGGACAAGCTGGTTGTAGTGACTGGTTTGTCAGGTTCAGGGAAATCCAGTCTGGCCTTTGACACCCTTTATGCAGAGGGACAACGTCGCTATGTGGAGAGTTTGTCAGCCTACGCTCGCCAGTTTTTGGGAAATATGGAGAAGCCTGATGTAGATGCCATTGATGGCCTCAGCCCAGCTATTTCCATCGATCAGAAAACGACTAGCAAAAACCCTCGCTCGACGGTGGGGACCACGACTGAAATCAATGACTATCTGCGTCTCCTCTACGCACGTGTGGGGACGCCTTACTGTATCAACGGTCATGGAGCTATTAAAGCTTCTTCTGTGGAGCAAATCGTGGATAAGGTCTTAGAGTTGCCAGAACGCCAGCGCCTGCAAATCTTAGCCCCAGTCATCCGCAAGAAAAAAGGCCAACATAAGAGTGTTATAGAGAAAGTTCAGAAAGACGGTTATGTCCGTGTCCGTGTGGATGGGGAAGTCTATGATGTGACCGAAGTGCCAGACTTGTCTAAGAGCAAGCAACACAATATTGATGTCGTGGTTGACCGTATCGTTATCAAGGAGGGTATCCGTAGTCGTCTCTTTGATTCCATTGAGGCTGCCCTTCGTATTACAGAAGGCTATGTCATTATCGACACTATGGACGATTCGGAGTTGCTCTTCTCTGAGCATTATGCCTGCCCAGTTTGTGGCTTTACTGTTCCAGAGTTAGAGCCACGTCTCTTCTCCTTCAATGCTCCTTTTGGCTCTTGTAGTGAGTGTGACGGTTTGGGCATCAAGTTGGAGGTGGATACTGATTTGGTAGTGCCAGACGCCAGCAAGACCTTACGTGAGGGAGCGCTAGCACCTTGGAATCCTATCTCATCCAACTACTATCCAAACATGCTAGAGCAGGCTATGACGACCTTTGGAGTGGATATGGATAAGCCTTTTGAGGACTTGTCAGAAGAAGATAAAAACTTGATTCTCTACGGCTCAGATGGCAAGGAATTCCATTTCCACTATGAGAATGAATTTGGTGGTGTGCGCGATATTGACATTCCTTTTGAGGGAGTTATCAATAATATCAAGCGTCGTTATCACGAGACAAACAGCGATTATACCCGCACCCAGATGCGTCTCTACATGAATGAGCTGACCTGCGGAACCTGTCACGGCTATCGTCTCAATGACCAGGCCTTGTCTGTTCGTGTGGGTGGCGAGCAAGGGCCGCATATCGGAGACATTTCAGACCTATCTATCGCAGACCACTTGGACTTGGTGAGCCAGCTGACCTTGTCTGAAAATGAAGCCATCATTGCTCGTCCCATTCTCAAGGAAATCAAGGATCGTTTGACCTTCCTTAATAATGTGGGTCTTAATTATCTGACTCTGTCACGTTCAGCAGGAACCCTTTCAGGTGGGGAAAGCCAGCGTATTCGTTTGGCAACCCAGATTGGTTCCAATCTATCTGGCGTCCTCTATATCCTAGATGAGCCGTCAATCGGTCTCCACCAGAGGGATAATGACCGTCTGATTGCTAGTCTCAAAAAGATGCGTGACTTGGGCAATACTCTCATCGTGGTGGAACACGACGAAGATACCATGCGTGAGGCTGATTATCTGATTGACGTTGGTCCCGGTGCCGGTGTTTTTGGTGGAGAGATTGTTGCTGCAGGTACGCCCAAGCAGGTAGCTCGTAACAGTAAGTCTATCACAGGCCAGTACTTGTCAGGTAAACGTGCCATTCCAGTACCAGAAGAGCGCCGTGTCGGAAATGGTCGTTTTATCGAGGTGACAGGAGCGCGTGAGAACAACTTGCAAAATGTTACTGCTCGCTTCCCACTAGGAAAATTCATCGCAGTGACAGGGGTGTCGGGCTCAGGCAAGTCTACCTTGATCAACAGCATCCTCAAAAAAGCCATTGCCCAGAAGCTCAACCGTAATTCAGACAAGCCTGGTAAATTTAAGACTATTACAGGGATTGAGCATGTAGACCGATTGATTGACATTGACCAGAGCCCTATCGGACGAACGCCAAGGTCTAACCCTGCTACCTATACAGGAGTTTTTGACGATATACGTGACCTTTTTGCCCAGACAAACGAAGCCAAGATTCGAGGCTACAAGAAGGGCCGTTTCAGTTTCAACGTCAAGGGTGGTCGCTGTGAAGCCTGTTCAGGCGATGGGATCATCAAGATTGAGATGCACTTCTTGCCAGATGTTTATGTGGCTTGTGAAGTTTGCCACGGAACCCGTTACAACAGTGAAACCCTAGAAGTCCACTACAAGGAAAAAAATATCTCGCAGGTCTTGGATATGACCGTCAACGATGCGGTAGAATTCTTCCAACACATTCCAAAGATTCAGCGCAAACTTCAGACCATCAAGGATGTGGGACTGGGATATGTGACGCTAGGGCAACCAGCTACCACCCTTTCTGGAGGAGAAGCCCAGCGTATGAAGTTGGCTAGTGAACTTCACAAACGATCGACAGGAAAATCTTTCTATATTCTGGATGAGCCGACGACAGGTCTTCATACCGAGGATATTGCTCGCTTGCTTAAGGTTTTAGCTCGCTTTGTAGACGACGGTAATACAGTCCTTGTTATTGAGCACAATCTGGATGTCATCAAGACAGCAGACCATATTATTGACTTGGGTCCTGAGGGCGGTGTCGGCGGTGGAACCATCATCGCAACAGGAACTCCAGAAGAAGTAGCGGCCAAGGAAGCCAGCTACACAGGACATTATTTGAAAGGAAAGTTACATCATGAATAAACGTGTACAAGCATTTCTAGCTAAAATGCAAGAAAAAGAACTAGATGGTATCATCATCAATAACCTTAAAAACGTCTATTACCTGACTGGTTTTTGGGGCTCAAACGGAACAGTCTTTATCAGCCGTGACCGTCAGGTCTTGGTGACAGACTCTCGCTATATCATTGCAGCCAAGCAAGAAACCAGTGGTTTTGAGATTGTGGCTGACCGTGATGAATTGGCTGTCATTGCAGGCATTGTTAAGGACATGGGCTTGTCTCGAATCGGTTTTGAAGATGAGATTTCAGTTTCTTATTATCATCGTATGCAGGCCGCCTTTGAAGGAATTGACTTGCTTCCACAAACTCAGTTTGTCGAAGGTCTTCGAATGATTAAGGATGAAGCGGAGATTGCAGCTATTCGTAAGGCTTGTTCTATCTCAGACCAAGCTTTCCGCGATGCGCTTGACTTTATCAAACCAGGAAAGACAGAGATTGAAATAGCCAACTTCCTTGACTTCCGTATGCGTGAGTTGGGAGCATCTGGCTTGTCTTTTGACACTATCCTAGCTAGCGGTATCAACTCTTCCAAACCCCATGCCCATCCTATGCACAAACCAGTGGAGCTAGGAGAAGCTATTACCATGGACTTCGGTTGCCTCTACGACCACTATGTCAGTGATATGACACGGACTATCTATCTGGGGCATGTCAGCGACGAGCAAGCAGAGATTTACAATACAGTTCTAAAAGCTAACCAAGCCTTGATTGAACAGGCTAAGGCTGGCTTAGGTTTCCGTGACTTTGACAAAATTCCTCGTGATATTATCATCGAGGCAGGCTATGGTGACTACTTTACCCACGGTATCGGACACGGTATTGGACTGGATATCCATGAAGAGCCTTACTTTAGCCAAACTTCTACAGAAACTATTAAGGCAGGTATGGCCTTGACCGATGAACCAGGTATCTATATCGAAGGCAAATATGGCGTTCGTATCGAGGATGATATCCTGATTACAGAGACAGGTTGTGAATTATTGACCCTAGCTCCAAAAGAGTTGATAGTCATTTAGTTGTTTGTCAAGAAAAAAGTACGAAAATGACGAAAAAAGTCAAAAAAAATTAAAAATAGGTCGCAAGTCGGATGTTTTTTATGGTATAATAGACTAAACTGATAGTAACATGTAGCGAAAGGGGTAGGTACATGATTAAAATTTATACAGTCTCAAGTTGTACTAGCTGTAAAAAAGCAAAAACCTGGCTTAATGCCCACCAGTTAAGTTATAAAGAACAAAACCTTGGTAAAGAAGGAATTACGCGAGAAGAATTACTGGATATTCTAACCAAAACAGACAACGGAATAGCCAGTATCGTCTCATCTAAAAATCGCTATGCCAAAGCCCTTGGAGTGGATATTGAAGATTTGAGTGTTAACGAAGTCCTCAATCTGATTATGGAAACACCTAGAATTTTAAAGAGCCCAATCCTTGTAGATGAAAAACGCCTGCAAGTTGGCTATAAGGAAGACGATATTCGTGCCTTCCTACCACGCTCTGTCCGTAATGTAGAAAATGCAGAAGCACGTTTGCGTGCAGCTCTATAAACATCAAGGCTGGGAGCAATTCCCAGTCTTATTCTATTTTAATTTCAAAAAGAAAGAAGAAAGAAATGAAAAAAATAGTTCTTGTTAGTCTAGCTTTCCTTTTTGTCCTGGTTGGTTGCGGACAGAAAAAAGAAACTGGACCAGCTACAAAAACAGAAAAAGATACGCTTCAGTCGGCATTGCCAGTTATTGAAAATGCTGAGAAGAATACAGTTGTAACCAAGACTTTGGTCTTGCCCAAGTCAGATGATGGTAGCCAGCAGACCCAAACCATTACTTACAAAGACAAGATTTTTTTGAGTCTAACTATCCAACAAAAGCGTCCAGTCTCAGATGAGCTGAAGACCTACATTGACCAACATGGAGTGGAGGAAACTCAAAAAGCTCTTCTCGAGGCGGAAGAGAAAGACGACTCCATCATAGAAGCTCGTAAATTAGCAGGATTTAAGCTTGAAACAAAACTATTGAGTGCAACAGAACTTCAAACAACGACTGGTTTTGATTTTCAAGTTTTGGATGTCAAGAAGGCTTCTCAGTTAGAATATTTGAAGAATATTGGCTTAGAAAATCTTTTGAAGAATGAACCAAGCAAATATATTTCAGACAGATTGGCAAATGGTGCGACAGAACAATAGAAAATCCAAATAAATAAACTGCCTGAATTGTAGAAGGTAAGGAATTATGCTATAATGGTACTATTCTAAGGAAAGAGGGTGTTAGAATGGGATTTACTGAAGAAACCGTACGTTTTAAATTGGACGATTCCAATAAAAAAGAAATTAGCGAAACTTTGACAGATGTTTATGCTTCGTTGAACGATAAGGGCTACAACCCAATTAACCAAATCGTAGGTTACGTATTGAGTGGAGACCCTGCCTACGTTCCTCGTTATAATAATGCACGAAATCAAATCCGTAAGTATGAGCGTGATGAAATCGTTGAGGAATTGGTTCGCTACTACCTTAAAGGACAAGGAGTCGATCTGTAACCTATGAGAATTATGGGATTGGACGTCGGTTCAAAAACGGTAGGGGTGGCTATTAGCGACCCGCTCGGTTTTACAGCTCAAGGGCTTGAAATCATCCAAATCAATGAGGAGCAAGGCCAATTTGGTTTTGACCGCGTTAAGGAGCTGGTTGATACTTACAAGGTGGAACGATTTGTAGTGGGCCTGCCTAAAAACATGAACAATACAAGCGGACCGCGCGTAGAAGCTAGTCAAGCCTACGGAGCAAAGCTAGAAGAGTTTTTTGGTTTACCAGTAGACTATCAGGATGAACGCTTGACAACAGTGGCTGCTGAGCGTATGTTGATTGAACAAGCAGATATCAGTCGCAATAAGCGCAAGAAAGTCATTGATAAGTTAGCAGCTCAGCTGATTTTACAAAATTATTTAGATAGAAAATTTTAATATAAAGGAGAGGATATGTCACACGATCATAACCACGACCACGAAGAACGTGAACTAATCACACTAGTAGATGAGCAAGGAAATGAAACCTTGTTTGAAATCCTTTTGACAATTGATGGAAAAGAAGAATTTGGTAAAAACTATGTTCTTCTAGTACCAGTTAACGCAGAAGAAGACGAAGACGGACAAGTTGAAATCCAAGCTTACTCATTCATCGAAAACGAAGATGGAACAGAAGGCGAATTGCAACCAATCCCAGAAGACTCAGAAGACGAATGGAACATGATTGAAGAAGTCTTCAATAGTTTTATGGAGGAGTAAAAACGTCCTGTGGACGTTTTTAGCCCAGCGCTAGAAATTAGAAACGCAGGTAGTCTGGGAGACTGTATCAGCCCAACTCCTAGAAATTGGAAGAGTTGGAACATCCAGTGGATGTTTTAGCCCAAGTTAATATTCATAGTTGTTAGTGATTAGCTAACCAGGTGAGAGGTCGGGACGAAAATCCTGACCTCATTTTTTGTTATCTACGGAATTTTGCTAGATAATTGATTAGACTTTTGTCAAGGAGATGTGTATGTTTGAAGTAGGAGAATGGCTTTATAGTCGGATTGGTTTGAATTTTCGATCAGGTTTAGGCCGAATACAGCAAGCGGTGGATTTGTTAGGGAATCCAGAGAAGTCTTATCCTATTATCCATGTAACAGGGACTAATGGGAAAGGATCTACCATTGCTTTTATGAGGGAGTTATTTATGGGGCATGGCAAAAAAGTCGCGACCTTTACCTCCCCTCATATCGTCTCTATCAATGATCGAATCTGCATTAATGGGCAATCTATAGCAGACACAGACTTTATCCGTTTGGCTGAGCAGGTCAAGGAGATGGAGAAAACGCTTCTGCAAACCCATGATCAGTTGTCCTTTTTTGAACTGCTGACCTTGATTGCTTTTCTTTATTTTAGAGAGCAAGAAGTGGATTTGGTTTTACTAGAAGTGGGAATTGGCGGCTTACTTGACACGACCAATGTGGTAACTGGAGAGCTTGCTGTTATCACCTCCATTGGGCTTGACCATCAGGAAACCTTGGGTGATAGTCTGGAAGCAATCGCAGAGCAGAAAGCTGGTATTCTCAAGGCTGGTAAGAAGGCAGTGATTGCGAAATTGCCTCCAGAAGCTAGGCTTGTCTGTCAGAAAAAAGCAGACTCTTTAGCTGTTGATCTTTATCAGGCAGGTCAAGATTTTTCAATGCTGAATGGTAATTTTTCAAGCTCTTTACTAAATCTTTCACAGCTGAACATAGGCTTAGAAGGAGCTTATCAGCAGGAAAATGCGGCCTTGGCGTTGCAAGCATTTCTTCTCTTTATGGGAGAAGGAAAGGAAGTTGTTTATGAGCAGGTTGTAAGACAGGCTTTGGAGAAGACCCATTGGGCTGGACGTTTGGAGCGTATTTGCCCACAGATTTACTTGGATGGTGCTCATAACCTCCCTGCCTTGACTCGCTTGGTTGAGTTTATCAAAGAAAAAGAGCAGGAAGCCTATCGTCCTCAAATCCTATTTGGAGCCTTGAAACGGAAGGATTATCAAGGGATGTTGGGTTATCTGACTGAAAATTTACCTCAGGTGGAACTCAAGGTGACTGGCTTTGACTATCAAGGTTCTTTGGATGAGACAGATGTAACAGGTTACGATATAGTTTCTTCTTACCGAGAATTTATCAGCAGTTTCGAAGAAAAAGCCGATACGCAGGACTTGTTATTCATTACAGGGTCTCTCTATTTTATCTCAGAAGTACGGAGCTACCTGCTGGGGCATGAACAGATAAATTGACCACCTTTTTTGAACTTGTTATACTAGGGGAATTGCTGGTTAGAGAAAATTTCTCTAAATTGGTAGCAGAAAGGAAATCCATCATGAAATTAACAAGATTCACACGTTCTCTTGCTTCTCTAGCAAGTCTTAGTCTCTTAGTAGCTTGTTCACAAAGAGCTCAACAGATTCAACAACCAGCAGCTCAAGCGCAAACACAACAAACTCAGCAATCACAACCTACTGCTTCATCGTCTACAGAAAATACAAACCAGGTAGCAACAAGTTCTTCATAAAATGCACCTGAGGCTCAACCGACTGATATTGATGGGACTTATACAGGCCAAGATGACGGAGACCGTATCACTTTAGTGGTCACTGGAACGACTGGTACATGGACTGAGCTCGAATCTGACGGGGATCAGAAAGTCAAACAGGTCACATTTGATGCAGCAAATCAACGCATGATTATTGGTGATGATGTCAAAATTTACACTGTAAACGGTAATCAAATCATCGTAGATGATATGGCTAGAGACCCATCGGACCAAATCGTTTTAACTAAATAAGACTATGCAAGTAGAAAATAATCATAAATACTTGCCTTCTGTCGAATACCTGAGTTATACTAGTATCAATTACTTGTTTTTAGCATTCAAAATATCAAGGAGGAGATATGAAATATAGAAAATTTCAATTATTGATGTCCAAGTATGGCTTTAGTCTTTCGATTATGCTACTTGAACTTTGTCTGGCTTTTGGTCTCTTTCTTTATTTAGGACGCATGGCTCCCATTTTATGGATTACTGTTCTCATTCTACTGAGTATCATCACAATTATTTCGATAGTCAACCGTAATACGACTCCTGAGAATAAGGTAACCTGGTTATTAGTAGCCTTTGTGCCAGTATTTGGCCCCTTGCTCTATCTGATGTTTGGTGAGAGGAGATTGTCCAAAAAAGAAATCAAACAACTGAAGAAGCTAGACTCCATGCATTTCCAAGAAGCAAATAGCCAGCTACTAAAAGAGGAATTAAAAGAAAGTGACAAGGCGGCATATGGCGTCATCAAGTCCTTATTGAGTATGGATACCAATGCCGATGTCTATGATCAAACTGCCTCTACATTTTTTCCTAACGGAGAAGCTATGTGGAAAAAGATGGTAGAAGATCTTAAAAAGGCTGAAAAATTTATTTTCTTGGAATATTACATTATAGAAGAAGGTTTGATGTGGAATCGCATACTAGATATACTAGAGCAAAAGGTCGCTCAAGGAGTTGAGGTTAAACTGCTCTATGATGATATCGGCTGTATGGCTACTTTAACAGGAGATTATGCACATCGACTTCGTCAGCTGGGCATCGAGGCCCATAAATTCAATAAAGTTATTCCTCGTTTGACAGTGGCCTATAATAACAGAGATCATAGAAAAATATTGATTGTTGATGGTCAGATAGCCTATACTGGTGGGGTCAATCTGGCAGATGAGTACATTAACCACGTCGAGAGATTTGGTTATTGGAAGGATAGTGGAATTCGCTTAGACGGACTAGCAGTAAAAGCCCTGACACGCTTGTTTTTAACCACTTGGTACATCAATCGAGGAGAGATTAGTGATTTTGATCAATATCATTTAGAAAATCATTCTATCCCAAGTGATGGATTAACCATTCCATACGGAAGTGGACCCAAGCCAATTTTTCGAACACAGGTAGGGAAAAAAGTTTATCAGAGTTTAATCAATCAAGCAACAGAATCGGTCTATATTACGACACCTTATTTGATTATAGATTATGATTTAACGGAGACAATCAAAAATGCTGCTATGAGAGGGGTCGATGTTCGAATTATCACCCCTTACATACCAGATAAGAAGTTCATTCAGTTAGTCACAAGAGGGGCTTATCCAGACCTTCTTTCTGCTGGTGTTCGAATTTATGAGTATAGCCCAGGTTTTATTCATAGTAAGCAGATGTTGGTAGACGAAGATTTTGCGGTGGTGGGGACGATCAATCTCGACTACCGAAGCTTGGTACACCATTATGAAAATGCAGTTTTACTCTATAAAACTCCTTCTATAATAGAAATAGCCCGAGATTTTCAAAATATATTTGCAGATTCTCAGGAAGTCTATCCTCATTCTATCAAAACGAGCTGGTATCAAAAGCTTGTAAAAGAAATCGCCCAGTTATTCGCCCCAATCTTATAAGAAATCTAGGACTTAGGAAATGACCGAGTCCTCTTTTTCTTGCTTTTTACGAATAGAAAGATATAGGGAGGGACGATGCTGACTCAGAAAGAATTGGATTATATCATAACATTTAAACAGACGAATTTACATCGCTTTCGGGAAATTGAAACCTTTGTGAAACTATGCAAAAAATCACTCAAACAGCCATCGCAAGCTGACAATCCTAGGACTTTTTGATATACTAAGACAGATAAATTGAATAGGAGAAACGATATGAGTGTGTATGGTAGAGTAGAAGAAGTTCATCAGGAGAATCGTGAACCTCTAGAATACCAAATCGAACAAGAATCGCATCATCGTGAATCAAGTCGTCTTCCTTTGGTGAAAATTTTACTATGGAGTACGCTTGTAACGGGGATAACTCTAGGAGTACCGCTATTACTCGACTTAATGAGTGCACAGGAAGTGCAGGATTTTTATGCAGGTTGGGCGCTTCATCAGACAGGGAAGATTTACAGCGACTATTATGGAAGTCAAGGTTTGCTTTATTATTTGCTGACTTACGTGAGTCAGGGCGGATTTTTCTTTGCCATCTTTGAGTGGTTAGCCTTGGTAGCAGGCGGATTTTTCCTTTTTAGATCAGCGGACACCTTGACAAATCAAGGAGACCAAGCTGGACAAGTGGTGACTATTTTTTACATGCTAGTTACAGGTCTTGCTTTTGGTGGAGGCTATGCGACTCTTTTAGCGCTTCCTTTCTTATTCGCAGCCTTTAGTTTAGTTGCGGCTTACCTAAGCAATCCAAGTCATGATAAGGGATTTGTACGGATTGGGCTAGCTTTGGCAGGCGGATTTTTCTTTGCTCCCTTATCATCGCTCCTGTTTATTGCTGTAGTGAGTTTAGGCTTGTTGGTCTTTAACCTTGGGCATAGACGCTTTGTGCATGGGTTTTATCAGTTTCTTGCAGTGGCTTTAGGTTTCTCACTTGTCTTTTATCCAACTGCCTACTATAGTGTTGCAACAGGAAGTTTTGGGGATGTCATTAGTGGTATTCGCTATCCCATTGACAGTATTCGCTTTGATTTCACTTCTAAAATTTTAGAGAATATGGCTTTTTATGGCTTGTTGTCCCTTGGTTTGGGATTTGTGGTTTGTATCTTTTTAGGTCTCTTTCAATCCAAACCCTCTAAACTATACGTCATTTCGGTTCCTGCAAGTCTTGTGACAATTTTAGGTTTGATTTTACTTTTCTTTTCACAGGAGCCTCTGCACGCTTCCTGTTTGATGGTCGTCTTTCCTGTTTTTCTACTTTTATTGGTAACCAATATTAAGAGTCAACAGAGGGGGCGTAGTGTTAGACGAAGACGAAGAGAAACGCCAGTTAGTCTATGGAGTCGTTTCTTCAAAGGAAATCTATATCTGCCAGTTTTAGGGCTTGTCTATCTTTTGTCTATTCCTTTTTTGATGAAGTTAGTCCTTTATCCGGTACCTTATCAAGAACGTGATCGTCTTGCTGATTTGGTAAAAGAGGAGACAAATACGGAAGATGCTATCTATGCATGGGATGATACTGCGACTCTTTATCGTAAGAGTGAGCGCTTGTCACCATCGGTGATTTTGTCTCCCGTGCACTATACAGCAACTGAGGAAAACCGGAATAAGCTACTCAATGACTTGAAAGAAAAACAACCCAAGGTGATTGTGGTAAATGACAAGGTGCCAGTCTGGTCTGAAGTAGAAACACTCTTAAAAGAAAATTATCAACCAGTAAAGACAGATTACTCAGAGTTTAAAGTCTATAAAATCAAATAACCAAATCAATATCTTGTGTATTTTTAAAAATTTTAGGATTTTTAACACAAGATATTGATTTTTCTTTTTAGAGTGGTATAATACTTTTTAGAAAGAACATTTTAGAAAAGAGCATGCATATGATTGCACTAGAAGAAAAAATTACAATTTTGCCAACTCTCTTCGTCGAGAAACGAGATGGGAGACGTGTTGTATTTGATGTGGACAAGATTGACAAGGCTCTCCACAAGGCGGCAGACAAGGTTATGGATGTGACACCCTTGGTCGAAAAACGCCTCAATGCTCTGACCGAGCGAATTGTCACAGAAATTCATAGTCGCTTTCCAAAGGGAGTGAAGATTTATGAAATTCAAAATATCGTAGAACATGAACTCCTTGAAGCCAAAGAATATGCGCTGGCTGAGGAGTATATTACTTATCGGACGCAGAGGGATTTTGAGCGATCAAAAGCTACAGATATCAACTTTAGTATTCATAAGCTTCTTAATAAAAATCAGGCAGTTGTCAATGAAAATGCCAATAAAGACAGCGATGTCTTTAATACCCAGCGTGATTTGACAGCAGGCATTGTTGGGAAATCAATCGGACTGCAAATGCTTCCCAAGCACGTAGCCAATGCCCACCAAAAGGGGGATATTCACTATCACGATTTGGACTACAGCCCCTATACCCCTATGACCAACTGCTGTTTGATTGACTTTAAAGGTATGTTGGAAAATGGTTTTAAGATTGGGAATGCAGAGGTAGAAAGTCCCAAGTCTATTCAGACTGCGACAGCACAGATTTCGCAAATCATCGCCAACGTTGCTTCTAGCCAGTACGGGGGATGTTCAGCTGACCGTATCGATGAAGTTTTGGCGCCTTATGCAGAGAAGAATTGCCAAAAACATCTCAAAGATGCAGAAGAGTGGGTTTTGCCTGAAAAACGAGAAGATTATGCCTGGAAGAAAACCCAAAAAGACATCTACGATGCCATGCAATCACTCGAGTATGAAATCAATACTCTCTTCACTTCAAATGGCCAAACACCCTTTACTTCGCTAGGTTTTGGTCTAGGAACTAGTCGTTTTGAGCGAGAAATTCAAAAGGCAATTTTAAACATTCGCATTAAGGGACTTGGTTCGGAGCATCGTACAGCCATCTTCCCTAAGCTCATCTTTACGCTTAAAAGAGGTCTTAACTTGGAAGAAGGGACTCCCAACTACGACATCAAGCAGTTGGCCCTAGAGTGCGCAACCAAACGGATGTACCCAGATGTTTTGTCCTATGATAAGATTGTTGAGTTGACAGGTTCTTTCAAAGTTCCTATGGGTTGCCGTTCGTTCCTTCAAGGATGGAAGGATGAAAATGGTGTAGAAGTCAATTCAGGTCGCATGAACCTTGGTGTTGTGACAGTTAACCTACCTCGTATTGCTCTTGAGTCTGAGGGCGACATGAATAAGTTCTGGGAAATCTTCAACGAGCGAATGAATATCGCTGAAGATGCTCTTGTTTACCGTGTCGAACGCACGAAAGAGGCGACGCCAGCCAATGCTCCTATCCTTTATCAGTACGGTGCTTTTGGCCATCGTCTAAGTAAAGAAGAAAGTGTTGATCAGCTCTTTAAGAATCGTCGCGCAACTGTTTCGCTGGGTTACATCGGTTTGTACGAGGTAGCGACAGTCTTCTTTGGAAATAGCTGGGAAAGTAATCCAGATGCTAAGGAATTCACGCTGGATATCATTCGCGATATGAAACGCCGTGTAGAAGAGTGGTCTGACCAATATGGATACCATTTCTCTATCTACTCAACACCGTCTGAAAGTTTGACAGACCGTTTCTGCCGACTAGATACAGAGAAGTTTGGTTCTATTCCTGATATTACAGATAAGGAATATTACACCAATTCATTCCACTACGATGTTCGTAAAAATCCAACACCGTTTGAAAAATTGGACTTTGAGAAAGTCTATCCAGAAGCAGGTGCGTCGGGTGGTTTCATCCATTATTGTGAGTATCCAGTCCTCCAGCAAAATCCAAAAGCCTTGGAAGCTGTCTGGGATTATGCTTATGACCGTGTGGGCTATTTGGGCACCAATACTCCAATAGACCATTGCTACAAGTGTGACTTTGAAGGAGATTTTGAACCAACTGAGAGGGGCTTTGCTTGTCCTAACTGTGGCAATAGCGACCCTAAAACAGTAGACGTTGTTAAACGGACTTGTGGCTATCTAGGTAATCCTCAAGCGAGACCTATGGTCAATGGACGTCACAAGGAAATCGCTGCGCGTGTCAAACATATGAATGGCTCAACGATTAAAATAGCTGGCCATCAAGTAACAAATTAGAAAGAAATGAAATGGGAAAATATCAATTAGACGATAAGGGTCGCGCACAAGTGACCCGTTATCACGAGAAACACTCTAAAGGTGGAGCTGGTAAGAAAGAACGCTTGCTTAGCCTCAGAGAACAATTTTTAAACAAGAACAAGAAAAAATAAAAGTGATACTCAATGAAAATTAAAGAGCAAACTAGGAAGCTAGCCGCAGGCTGTACTTGAGTACGGTAAGGCGACGCTGACGTGGTTTGAATTTGATTTTCGAAGAGTATGAGAGTCAGCTCTCGCTTTTCTCATAGTGGGAGGTAAGGATGGAACTACGCAGACCAAGATTAGCAGATAAAGAAACAGTTTTAGAGATGATGGCAGAGTTTGAAAAGAGCCAATCAGCCCATGATGGAGGATTTTGGGATACAGAGAACTTTGTGTATGAAGAATGGTTGGAAACAAATATGCAAAAAGAAACGGGAATAAACTTGCCTGAAAATCGTGTTCCTTCTATTCAATTTGTATCATTTGATGATGTAGGTCGTGCTCTAGGATTTTTGAATCTGCGATTGAGACTGAATGAGGGGTTGCTGAATTATGCTGGCCATATTGGTTACTCCATTCGTCCATCAGAAAGAGGCAAGGGTTATGCTAAGGAAACTTTCCGTCAGGGCTTGCAAGTTGCTAAAGAAAAGAACATCAAGAAAGCTCTGGTGACCTGTAGTGTGAATAATCCTGCTAGTAGAGCAGTCATTCTATCAAATGGAGGTCGTATTGAGGATGTTCGTGATGGAGTTGAGCGTTATTGGATAGAGGTAGCGAATGAATAATCCAAAACCACAAGAATGGAAAAGTGAGGAGCTCAGTCAAGGCCGTATCATTGACTACAAGGCCTTTAACTTTGTGGATGGAGAAGGCGTGCGGAACTCCCTCTATGTATCAGGCTGCATGTTTCACTGCGAGGGGTGTTATAATGTTGCGACTTGGTCTTTCAATGCAGGAATTCCCTACACAGCAGAATTAGAAGAGCAAATCATGGCAGATCTTGCCCAGCCTTATGTTCAGGGGTTAACCTTACTGGGAGGGGAACCCTTTCTCAATACGGGTATTGTCTTACCTCTCGTTAAACGCATTCGAAAGGAATTGCCAGAAAAAGACATCTGGTCCTGGACGGGCTACACTTGGGAAGAAATGATGTTGGAGACACAAGATAAACTGGAACTCTTATCACTGATTGACATTCTGGTTGATGGACGATACGATCGAACTAAGAGAAATCTCATGCTCCAGTTTCGAGGTTCGTCCAATCAACGCATCATAGATGTGCAAAAATCGCTCCAAAGTGGGCAAGTAGTGATTTGGGACAAGCTTAATGACGGAAAAGAAAGCTATGAACAGGTGAAGAGAGAATGAAGAAAAAAGACTTAGTAGACCAACTAGTCTCAGAGATCGAGACGGGGAAAGTCAGGACACTGGGAATATACGGTCATGGGGCTTCAGGTAAATCAACCTTTGCACAGGAATTGTACCAAGCCTTAGATTCTGCAAAGGTAAACTTATTGGAAACCGATCCTTACATTGCTTCAAATCGTCATTTAGTGGTGCCAAAGGAGACTCCAGACCAAAAAGTGACCGCTTGTTTACCTGTGGCTCATGAACTGGTAAGTTTAGAAAGAGACATTCTCGCTTTAAAGGCTGGCATGGATATCTTAACAATTGAAGAACCTTGGAAAGCTAGTGAGGTCTTGTCTGGAGAAAAGCCAATTCTGATTGTCGAAGGGATGTCTGTAGGCTTTTTACCCAAAGAACTCTTTGACAAAACCATCTGTTTCTACACGGATGAGGAGACCGAATTAAAGCGACGCCTTGCTAGAGATACGACTGTGAGAAATCGCGATGCATCCTTTATATTGGCTAGCCATCAGATGAGACGGGAGCAGTATCTGCGATACTATAAAGAAACAGAGTCAATTGCGGACATCTTAGTGGACCAATCAGAAGATAAATTTGAGGTCAAGAGGACTCAGTTTATATAGAAGAAAATCCCTAATTTTAAAAAGAAAAATAGGAAAACAGTTTCATCGTAAAAAAACGAAAAAAACCTAACAAATCCCTTGCAATCGCAGGGGCTTTGTGTTATTCTATTATGGTGCTGTAAATTACAGCCTTAGCTTTGATGCAAGAGGTTGCGACACGCTCGGTTGCATTGCCACGCAACGCCGCGTCGGTTTTCTTGTGGAGCTAGCCTATTATCTTAAATAGACGAAAAGGAGAAAAAAATGGCAAACAAAAAAATCCGTATCCGTTTGAAAGCTTACGAACACCGTACGCTTGACACAGCGGCTGCAAAAATCGTAGAATCAGCTACTCGTACAGGTGCACAAGTTGCGGGTCCAATCCCACTTCCAACTGAACGTAGCCTCTACACAATTATTCGTGCGACTCACAAATACAAAGACTCTCGCGAACAATTTGAAATGCGTACACACAAACGTTTGATCGATATCGTTAACCCAACTCAAAAAACAGTTGATGCGTTGATGAAATTGGATCTTCCAAGTGGTGTAAACGTAGAAATCAAACTTTAATCTAAAATATAAAAGAGCAGAGGCTGGTGTTTCAATCTAATTGAACACGGGCTAAATTCGGTGTGAAAAAGATAAACTTCCTCGTGTCTGCTAGACACTGTGTCAGTTTCCTATTTTCACTTTGAGTTTGACGCCCTTTGTATCTTAGACTTGAGCATAAAAAACGCTCGTTAAAAACTTTTTGAATAAAAAATATAGAAAAGGAACTATTTTCTCATGACAAAAGGAATCTTAGGGAAAAAAGTGGGAATGACTCAAATCTTCACTGAAGCTGGCGAATTGATCCCTGTAACAGTTATTGAAGCAACTCCAAACGTTGTTCTTCAAGTTAAAACTGTTGAAACAGACGGATACAACGCTATCCAAGTTGGTTTTGGTGACAAACGCGAAGTATTGAGCAACAAACCTGCTAAAGGACATGTAGCGAAAGCTAACACGGCTCCTAAGCGCTTCATTCGTGAATTCAAAAACGTTGAAGGCTTGGAAGTTGGTGCTGAAATTACAGTTGAAACATTCGCAGCTGGAGATGTTGTTGATGTAACTGGTACTTCTAAAGGTAAAGGTTTCCAAGGTGTTATCAAACGCCACGGACAATCACGTGGACCAATGGCTCACGGTTCTCGTTACCACCGTCGTCCAGGTTCTATGGGACCTGTTGCACCTAACCGCGTATTCAAAGGTAAAAACCTTGCAGGACGTATGGGTGGCGACCGCGTAACAATTCAAAACCTTGAAGTTGTACAAGTTGTTCCAGAAAAGAACGTTATCCTTATCAAAGGTAACGTACCAGGTGCTAAGAAATCTCTTATCACTATCAAATCAGCAGTTAAAGCTGGTAAATAATAAGGAAAGGGGAATACAGTCAAAATGGCAAATGTAACATTATTCGACCAAACTGGTAAACAAGCGGGCGAAGTTGTTCTTAACGATGCAGTATTTGGTATCGAACCAAATGAATCAGTTGTGTTTGATGTAATCATCAGCCAACGCGCAAGCCTTCGTCAAGGAACTCACGCAGTTAAAAACCGCTCAGCTGTTTCAGGTGGCGGACGCAAACCATGGCGTCAAAAAGGAACTGGACGTGCTCGTCAAGGTTCTATCCGCTCTCCACAATGGCGTGGTGGTGGAATCGTCTTCGGACCAACTCCACGTAGCTATGCGTACAAACTTCCTCAAAAAGTTCGTCGCCTTGCGCTTAAATCTGTTTACTCAGAAAAAGTTGCTGAAAATAAATTTGTAGCCGTTGATTCTCTTGAATTTACAGCTCCAAAAACTGCTGAATTTGCAAAAGTTCTTGCAGCTTTGAGCATCGATTCTAAAGTCCTTGTTATTCTTGAAGAAGGAAACGAATTCGCAGCTCTCTCAGCTCGTAACCTTCCAAACGTGAAAGTTGCGACTGCCACAACTGCAAGTGTTCTTGACATCGCAAATAGTGACAAACTTCTTGTTACTCAAGCAGCTATCTCTAAAATCGAGGAGGTTCTTGCATAATGAATTTGTATGATGTTATCAAAAAACCTGTCATCACTGAAAGCTCAATGGCTCAACTTGAAGCAGGAAAATATGTATTTGAAGTTGACACTCGTGCACACAAACTTTTGATCAAGCAAGCTGTTGAAGCTGCTTTCGAAGGCGTTAAAGTTGCAAATGTTAACACAATCAACGTAAAGCCAAAAGCTAAACGTGTTGGACGTTACACTGGTTTTACTAACAAAACTAAAAAAGCTATCATCACACTTACAGCTGATTCAAAAGCAATCGAGTTGTTTGCTGCTGAAGCTGAATAATCTAAGGAGGAAATATCGTGGGAATTCGTGTTTATAAACCAACAACAAACGGTCGCCGTAATATGACTTCTTTGGATTTCGCTGAAATCACAACAAGCACTCCTGAAAAATCATTGCTTGTTGCATTGAAGAGCAAGGCTGGTCGTAACAACAACGGTCGTATCACTGTTCGTCACCAAGGTGGTGGACACAAACGTTTCTACCGTTTGGTTGACTTCAAACGTAACAAAGACAACGTTGAAGCGGTTGTTAAAACAATCGAGTACGATCCAAACCGTTCTGCAAACATCGCTCTTGTACACTACACTGACGGTGTGAAAGCATACATCATCGCTCCAAAAGGTCTTGAAGTAGGTCAACGTATCGTTTCAGGTCCAGAAGCAGATATCAAAGTCGGAAACGCTCTTCCACTTGCTAACATCCCAGTTGGTACTTTGATCCACAACATCGAATTGAAACCAGGTCGTGGTGGTGAATTGGTACGTGCTGCTGGAGCATCTGCTCAAGTATTGGGTCAAGAAGGTAAATACGTTCTTGTTCGTCTTCAATCAGGTGAAGTTCGTATGATTCTTGGAACTTGCCGTGCTACAGTTGGTGTTGTCGGAAACGAACAACACGGACTTGTAAACCTTGGTAAAGCAGGACGTAGCCGTTGGAAAGGTATCCGCCCAACAGTTCGTGGTTCTGTAATGAACCCTAACGATCACCCACACGGTGGTGGTGAAGGTAAAGCACCAGTTGGTCGTAAAGCACCATCTACTCCATGGGGCAAACCTGCTCTTGGTCTTAAAACTCGTAACAAGAAAGCGAAATCTGACAAACTTATCGTTCGTCGTCGCAACGAGAAATAATATTAAACTAGTCGCTTAAGCAACTAGTAAATCCGCCAGCTCGGTAGCGCTCCATGTGAGCGCAAGCCGCTGTGGTACAACATTTAAAGGAGAAAATATAAAAATGGGACGCAGTCTTAAAAAAGGACCTTTCGTCGATGAGCATTTGATGAAAAAAGTTGAAGCTCAAGCTAACGACGAAAAGAAAAAAGTTATTAAAACTTGGTCACGTCGTTCAACGATCTTCCCAAGTTTCATTGGTTACACTATTGCAGTTTATGACGGACGTAAACACGTACCTGTTTACATCCAAGAAGACATGGTAGGTCACAAACTTGGTGAATTTGCACCAACTCGTACTTACAAAGGTCACGCTGCAGACGACAAGAAAACACGTAGAAAATAAGGAGAACATAAATGGCAGAAATTACTTCAGCTAAAGCAATGGCTCGTACAGTACGTGTTTCACCTCGTAAATCACGTCTTGTTCTTGATAACATCCGTGGTAAAAGCGTAGCCGATGCAATCGCAATCTTGACATTCACTCCAAACAAAGCTGCTGAAATCATCTTGAAAGTTTTGAACTCAGCTGTAGCTAACGCTGAAAACAACTTTGGTTTGGATAAAGCTAATTTGGTAGTATCTGAAGCATTCGCAAACGAAGGACCAACTATGAAACGTTTCCGTCCACGTGCGAAAGGTTCAGCTTCACCAATCAACAAACGTACAGCTCACATCACTGTAGCTGTTGCAGAAAAATAAGGAGGTAAAATCGTGGGTCAAAAAGTACATCCAATTGGTATGCGTGTCGGCATCATCCGTGATTGGGATGCCAAATGGTATGCTGAAAAAGAATACGCGGATTACCTTCATGAAGATCTTGCAATCCGTAAATTCGTTCAAAAAGAACTTGCTGACGCAGCAGTTTCAACTATTGAAATCGAACGCGCAGTAAACAAAGTTAACGTTTCACTTCACACTGCTAAACCAGGTATGGTTATCGGTAAAGGTGGTGCTAACGTTGATGCACTCCGTGCAAAACTTAACAAATTGACTGGAAAACAAGTACACATCAACATCATCGAAATCAAACAACCTGATTTGGATGCTCACCTTGTAGGTGAAGGAATTGCTCGTCAATTGGAGCAACGTGTTGCTTTCCGTCGTGCACAAAAACAAGCAATCCAACGTGCAATGCGTGCTGGAGCTAAAGGAATCAAAACTCAAGTATCAGGTCGTTTGAACGGTGCAGATATCGCCCGTGCTGAAGGATACTCTGAAGGAACTGTTCCGCTTCACACACTTCGTGCAGATATCGATTACGCTTGGGAAGAAGCAGATACTACATACGGTAAACTTGGTGTTAAAGTATGGATCTACCGTGGTGAAGTTCTTCCAGCTCGTAAAAACACTAAAGGAGGTAAATAACCAATGTTAGTACCTAAACGTGTTAAACACCGTCGTGAGTTCCGTGGAAAAATGCGCGGTGAAGCAAAAGGTGGAAAAGAAGTAGCATTCGGTGAATACGGTCTTCAAGCTACAACTAGCCACTGGATCACTAACCGCCAAATCGAAGCTGCTCGTATCGCCATGACTCGTTACATGAAACGTGGTGGTAAAGTTTGGATTAAAATCTTCCCACACAAATCATACACTGCTAAAGCTATCGGTGTGCGTATGGGATCTGGTAAAGGGGCACCTGAAGGTTGGGTAGCACCAGTTAAACGTGGTAAAGTGATGTTCGAAATCGCTGGTGTATCTGAAGAGATTGCACGTGAAGCGCTTCGACTTGCTAGCCACAAATTGCCAGTTAAATGTAAATTCGTAAAACGTGAAGCAGAATAAGGAGAAGGCATGAAACTTAATGAAGTAAAAGAATTTGTTAAAGAACTTCGTGGTCTTTCTCAAGAAGAACTCGCGAAGCGCGAAAACGAATTGAAAAAAGAATTGTTTGAACTTCGTTTCCAAGCTGCTACTGGTCAATTGGAACAAACAGCTCGCTTGAAAGAAGTTAAAAAACAAATCGCTCGTATCAAAACAGTTCAATCTGAAGCGAAATAATAGACTAGGGAAGGAGAAATTTCAATGGAACGCAATAATCGTAAAGTTCTTGTTGGACGTGTTGTATCTGACAAAATGGACAAGACAATCACAGTTGTAGTTGAAACAAAACGTAACCACCCAGTCTATGGTAAACGTATTAACTACTCTAAAAAATATAAAGCTCATGATGAAAACAATGTTGCCAAAGAAGGCGATATCGTACGTATCATGGAAACTCGCCCGCTTTCAGCTACAAAACGTTTCCGTCTTGTAGAAGTTGTTGAAGAAGCGGTCATCATCTAATCAAACCTGAAAGGAGAAAACTGAAATGATTCAAACAGAAACTCGTTTGAAAGTCGCAGACAACAGCGGTGCTCGCGAAATCTTGACTATCAAAGTTCTTGGTGGTTCAGGACGTAAATTTGCAAACATCGGTGATGTTATCGTGGCATCTGTAAAACAAGCTACTCCTGGTGGTGCGGTTAAAAAAGGTGACGTTGTTAAAGCAGTTATCGTTCGTACTAAATCAGGTGCTCGTCGTGCTGATGGTTCATACATCAAATTTGACGAAAACGCAGCAGTTATCATCCGTGAAGACAAAACTCCTCGCGGAACACGTATCTTTGGCCCAGTTGCACGTGAATTGCGTGAAGGTGGCTTCATGAAGATCGTGTCACTTGCTCCAGAAGTACTTTAATTGGTTGCTCAAAGAAAATTAAAACAAGTCTAGGAAGTAAAACGAAAGCATAACTTAAGTTAGGTGAGTTGAAACTGACGAAGGATTGCTTTGATTTTCGAAGAGCAAAAACAAACAAACTAGTCCCCTAGCTTCAAGCTAGGGTGCCCTTATGGGCGTAAGAAAAATCAAGGAGAAACCTAATGTTTGTAAAAAAAGGCGACAAAGTTCGCGTAATCGCTGGTAAAGATAAGGGAACAGAAGCTGTTGTCCTTACTGCCCTTCCAAAAGTAAACAAAGTTATCGTTGAAGGTGTTAACATCGTTAAGAAACACCAACGTCCAACTAACGAGCTTCCTCAAGGTGGTATCATCGAGAAAGAAGCAGCTATCCATGTATCAAACGTTCAAGTTTTGGACAAAAATGGTGTAGCTGGTCGTGTTGGTTACAAATTTGTAGACGGTAAAAAAGTTCGCTACAACAAAAAATCAGGCGAAGTGCTTGATTAATCACGAAGGAAAGGAGAAGTATAATGGCAAATCGTTTAAAAGAAAAATATCTTAATGAAGTAGTTCCTGCTTTGACAGAACAATTCAACTACTCATCAGTGATGGCTGTGCCTAAAGTAGATAAGATCGTTTTGAACATGGGTGTTGGTGAAGCTGTATCAAACGCTAAAAGCCTTGAAAAAGCTGCTGAAGAATTGGCACTTATCTCAGGTCAAAAACCACTTATCACTAAAGCTAAAAAATCAATCGCCGGCTTCCGTCTTCGTGAAGGTGTTGCGATCGGTGCAAAAGTTACCCTTCGTGGTGAACGGATGTACGAATTCTTGGATAAATTGGTTTCAGTTTCACTTCCACGTGTACGTGACTTCCACGGTGTTCCAACAAAATCATTTGATGGACGCGGAAACTATACACTTGGTGTGAAAGAACAATTGATTTTCCCAGAAATCAACTTCGATGACGTTGACAAAACTCGTGGTCTTGACATTGTTATCGTAACAACTGCTAACACTGACGAAGAGTCACGTGCATTGCTTACAGGCCTTGGAATGCCTTTTGCAAAATAATATAGGAGGTAAATCTAATGGCTAAAAAATCAATGGTAGCTAGAGAGGCTAAACGCCAAAAAATTGTTGACCGTTATGCTGAAAAACGTGCTGCATTAAAGGCAGCAGGGGACTATGAAGGTTTATCTAAATTACCTCGCAACGCCTCACCGACTCGTTTACATAATCGTTGTAGAGTTACGGGGCGCCCACATTCAGTTTACCGCAAATTTGGTCTGAGTCGTATCGCTTTTCGCGAACTTGCGCATAAAGGTCAAATTCCTGGTGTAACAAAAGCATCTTGGTAATTTAAGATATCAAGGGCGTCAAAACTCTAAGTGAAAATAGGAAACTTGACGAAGAAACTGAGGTTTCTAGGAAAGTTTATCTTTTTCACACAGAGTTTAGCCCGGGTTCAGTTGGGCTAGCCAATTTGAACACGAGCTACAGCTTTGGCAAAAAAAGACCAATTTTCTTTGGAGCATCGCTCCTGCATCAAATTGCCTATTTTTGCTCTTGCTGTTACGCTCTTTGTATCATGTATTAACTAGCAAGTGCAACTTGCAAACTACTAGTAAGAGGAGAAAAACAAAATGGTTATGACTGACCCAATCGCAGACTTCCTAACTCGTATTCGTAACGCTAACCAAGCTAAACACGAAGTACTTGAAGTACCTGCATCAAACATCAAAAAAGGGATTGCTGAAATCCTTAAACGCGAAGGTTTTGTAAAAAACGTTGAAATCATCGAAGATGACAAACAAGGCATCATCCGTGTATTTCTTAAATACGGACCAAACGGTGAAAAAGTTATCACTAACTTGAAACGTATTTCTAAACCAGGACTTCGTGTCTACAAAAAACGTGAAGACCTTCCAAAAGTTCTTAACGGACTTGGAATTGCTATCCTTTCAACTTCTGAAGGTTTGCTTACTGATAAAGAAGCACGCCAAAAGAATGTTGGTGGTGAGGTTATCGCTTACGTTTGGTAATATTTAGCTCCCAATTTCTTTGTGACTCTTCGTTATCGTCTCTTGCCTAACCCAAAGTTATGCCTGCGAGACGATGCCTAGATTCACTTTGAAATTGAAACCTAAATGTTCCTTTAAATCGAGAAATCGATTTAGCCCCGTGAAAACTGGCCGTTCTGGCCTGACAATTTAACAGGAGAAAATAAACATGTCACGTATTGGTAATAAAGTTATCGTGTTGCCTGCTGGTGTTGAAATCACTAACAATGACAACCTTGTAACTGTAAAAGGACCTAAAGGAGAACTTACTCGTGAGTTCTCAAAAGATATTGAAATCCGTGTGGAAGGTACTGAAGTAACTCTTCACCGTCCAAACGATTCAAAAGAAATGAAAACTATCCACGGAACTACTCGTGCCCTTTTGAACAACATGGTTGTTGGTGTATCAGAAGGATTCAAGAAAGAACTTGAAATGCGCGGGGTTGGTTACCGTGCACAACTTCAAGGATCTAAACTTGTTTTGGCTGTTGGTAAATCTCATCCAGACGAAGTTGAAGCTCCAGAAGGAATTACTTTTGAACTTCCAAACCCAACAACAATCGTTGTTAGCGGAATTTCAAAAGAAGTAGTTGGTCAAACAGCTGCTTACGTACGTAGCCTTCGTTCACCAGAACCATATAAAGGTAAAGGTATCCGTTACGTTGGTGAATTCGTTCGCCGTAAAGAAGGTAAAACAGGTAAATAATGTTGAGTGGTTGATTCTCAACCACCAACCTATTTTCCAACTTTGTGCATAGCACACGATTTAAAACTAAAGAGGTGAAAACTGTGATTTCAAAACCAGATAAAAACAAACTCCGCCAAAAACGCCACCGTCGCGTTCGCGGAAAACTCTCTGGAACTGCTGATCGCCCACGTTTGAACGTATTCCGTTCTAATACAGGCATCTACGCTCAAGTGATTGATGACGTAGCGGGTGTAACGCTCGCAAGTGCTTCAACTCTTGATAAAGAAGTTTCAAAAGGAACTAAAACTGAACAAGCTGTTGTTGTCGGTAAACTCGTTGCAGAACGTGCAAACGCTAAAGGTATTTCAGAAGTGGTGTTCGACCGCGGTGGATATCTATATCACGGACGTGTGAAAGCTTTGGCTGATGCAGCTCGTGAAAACGGATTGAAATTCTAATAGGAGGACACTAGAAAATGGCATTTAAAGACAATGCAGTTGAATTAGAAGAACGCGTAGTTGCTGTCAATCGTGTTACAAAAGTTGTTAAAGGTGGACGTCGTCTTCGTTTCGCAGCTCTTGTTGTTGTTGGTGACCACAACGGTCGCGTAGGATTTGGTACTGGTAAAGCTCAAGAAGTTCCAGAAGCAATCCGTAAAGCAGTAGATGATGCTAAGAAAAACTTGATCGAAGTTCCTATGGTTGGAACAACAATCCCACACGAAGTTCTTTCAGAATTCGGTGGAGCTAAAGTATTGTTGAAACCTGCTGTAGAAGGTTCTGGAGTTGCCGCTGGTGGTGCAGTTCGTGCCGTTGTGGAATTGGCAGGTGTGGCAGATATTACATCTAAATCACTTGGTTCTAACACTCCAATCAACATTGTTCGTGCAACTGTTGAAGGTTTGAAACAATTGAAACGCGCTGAAGAAGTTGCTGCCCTTCGTGGTATTTCAGTTTCTGATTTGGCATAAGAAAGGGGATAAAATGGCTCAAATTAAAATTACTTTGACTAAGTCTCCAATCGGACGCATTCCATCACAACGTAAAACTGTTGTAGCACTTGGACTTGGCAAATTGAACAGCTCTGTTATTAAAGAAGATAACGCTGCTATCCGTGGTATGATCACTGCAGTATCTCACTTGGTAACAGTTGAAGAAGTAAACTAATGAATTTTTAGGGGATGTGCACTATACCATCCCCTAAAACTAGATATAGTCATCTATGATGACGTCGTATAGGCGAGTTGATGGGGGAGACAACCTTTTCTCCCTTATCGGCGCTAGCATTTTACAAAAGAGGAGAAAATAAAAATGAAACTTCATGAATTGAAACCTGCAGAAGGTTCTCGTAAAGTACGTAACCGCGTTGGTCGTGGTACTTCATCAGGTAACGGTAAAACATCTGGTCGTGGTCAAAAAGGTCAAAAAGCTCGTAGCGGTGGCGGAGTTCGCCTTGGTTTTGAAGGTGGACAAACTCCATTGTTCCGTCGTCTTCCAAAACGTGGATTCACTAACATCAACGCTAAAGAATACGCAATTGTGAACCTTGACCAATTGAACGTCTTTGAAGATGGTGCTGAAGTAACTCCAGTTGTTCTTATCGAAGCAGGAATTGTTAAAGCTGAAAAGTCAGGTATTAAAATTCTTGGTAACGGTGAGTTGATTAAGAAATTGACTGTGAAAGCAGCTAAATTCTCTAAATCAGCTGAAGAAGCTATCACTGCTAAAGGTGGTTCAGTAGAAGTCATCTAAGAGAGGTGACCTATGTTTTTTAAATTATTAAGAGAAGCTCTTAAAGTCAAGCAGGTTCGATCAAAAATTTTATTTACAATTTTTATCGTTTTGGTCTTTCGTATCGGAACTAGCATTACAGTTCCTGGTGTGAATGCCAATAGCTTGAATGCTTTAAGTGGATTATCCTTCTTAAACATGTTGAGCTTGGTGTCGGGGAATGCCCTAAAAAACTTTTCGATTTTTGCCCTAGGAGTTAGTCCCTATATTACTGCTTCTATCGTTGTCCAACTCTTACAAATGGATATTTTACCGAAATTTGTAGAGTGGGGAAAACAAGGGGAAGTAGGTCGAAGAAAATTGAACCAAGCTACTCGTTATATTGCCCTTGGTCTAGCCTTTGTGCAATCTATCGGGATTACAGCTGGTTTTAATACCTTGGCTGGAGCTCAATTGATTAAAACTGCTTTAACTCCCCAAGTTTTTCTGACGATTGGTATCATCTTAACAGCTGGTAGTATGATTGTCACTTGGTTGGGAGAGCAAATTACAGATAAGGGATACGGAAATGGTGTTTCTATGATTATCTTTGCCGGGATTGTTGCCTCAATTCCAGAGATGATTCAGGGCATCTATGTGGACTACTTTGTGAACGTCCCAAGTAGCCGGATCACTTCATCTATCATTTTCGTAATCATTTTGATTATTACTGTATTGTTGATCATTTACTTTACAACTTATGTTCAACAAGCAGAATACAAAATTCCAATCCAATATACTAAGGTTGCACAAGGTGCTCCATCTAGCTCTTACCTTCCATTGAAGGTAAACCCTGCTGGAGTTATCCCTGTTATCTTTGCCAGTTCCATTACTGCAGCGCCTGCGGCGATTCTTCAGTTTTTGAGCGCCACAGGTCATGATTGGGCTTGGGTAAGGGTAGCACAAGAGATGTTGGCAACCACTTCTCCAACTGGTATTGCCATGTATGCTTTGTTGATTATTCTCTTTACATTCTTCTATACGTTTGTACAGATTAATCCTGAAAAAGCGGCAGAGAACCTACAAAAGAGCGGTGCCTATATCCATGGAGTTCGTCCTGGTAAAGGTACAGAAGAATATATGTCTAAACTTCTTCGTCGTCTTGCAACGGTTGGTTCCCTCTTCCTTGGTGTGATTTCCATTTTACCGATTGCAGCTAAAGATGTATTTGGTCTTTCTGATGTTGTTGCCTTTGGTGGAACAAGTCTCTTGATCATTATCTCTACAGGTATCGAAGGAATCAAGCAATTGGAGGGTTACCTATTGAAACGTAAGTATGTTGGTTTCATGGACAGAACAGAATAAAAGTATTTACTGATACTCTTCGAAAATCAAATTCAAACCACGTCAGCTTTATCTGCAACCTCAAANNGATTTTCATTGAGTATGAAGCAGTAAATGCTGAGGGAGTGGAGGTTTAAACTCTGACATTTGTAAGAGTTGGATCTCCCCTCTTCTATTTTGTTTTTAAATAGGGGTGAAAAGACTTTTTGCTTCTATTTAAAAATAAAATAAGGAGATCAAATCATGAATCTTTTGATTATGGGCTTACCTGGTGCAGGTAAGGGAACTCAAGCAGCAAAAATCGTAGAACAATTCCATGTTGCACATATCTCAACAGGTGATATGTTCCGCGCTGCAATGGCAAATCAAACTGAAATGGGTGTTCTTGCTAAGTCATATATTGACAAGGGTGAATTAGTTCCTGATGAAGTTACAAATGGAATCGTAAAAGAACGTCTTTCACAAGATGATATTAAAGAAACAGGATTCTTGTTGGATGGTTACCCACGTACAATCGAACAAGCTCATGCCTTGGACAAAACATTGGCTGAACTTGGCATTGAACTAGAAGGCGTCATCAATATTGAAGTGAATCCAGATAGCCTCTTGGAACGTTTGAGTGGTCGTATCATCCACCGCGTAACTGGAGAAACTTTCCACAAGGTCTTTAACCCACCAGTTGACTATAAAGAAGAAGATTACTACCAACGTGAAGATGATAAACCTGAGACAGTAAAACGTCGATTGGACGTTAATATTGCTCAAGGAGAACCAATCATTGCTCACTACCGTGCCAAAGGTTTGGTTCATGACATCGAAGGTAATCAAGATATCAATGATGTCTTCTCAGATATCGAAAAAGTATTGACAAATTTGAAATAAAGCGCTTTTCACACTTGCAAAAATCCGCTACAAATGTTATACTGAGATAGTCTGACTTATAATTGTTGTCTCTGTGTCTAGAGGCATCGAATCGAAAATTATGGAGGTGCTTTTGCGTGGCAAAAGACGATGTGATTGAAGTTGAAGGCAAAGTAGTTGATACAATGCCGAATGCAATGTTTACGGTTGAACTTGAAAATGGACATCAGATTTTAGCAACAGTTTCTGGTAAAATTCGTAAAAACTATATTCGTATTTTAGCGGGAGATCGTGTTACTGTCGAAATGAGTCCATATGACTTGACACGTGGACGTATCACTTACCGCTTTAAATAATCGAAAAACTTGGAGGGATAAGAAATGAAAGTAAGACCATCGGTCAAACCAATTTGCGAATACTGTAAAGTTATTCGTCGTAATGGTCGTGTTATGGTAATTTGCCCAGCAAATCCAAAACACAAACAACGTCAAGGATAAGATAGAAAGGAGAAAACATGGCTCGTATTGCTGGAGTTGACATTCCAAATGACAAACGCGTAGTAATCTCATTGACTTATGTTTATGGTATCGGACTTGCAACATCTAAGAAAATTTTGGCTGCTGCTGGAATCTCAGAAGATGTTCGTGTACGTGATCTTACATCAGATCAAGAAGATGCTATCCGTCGTGAAGTGGATGCAATCAAAGTTGAAGGTGACCTTCGTCGTGAAGTAAACTTGAACATCAAACGTTTGATGGAAATCGGTTCATACCGTGGTATCCGTCATCGTCGTGGACTTCCTGTCCGTGGACAAAACACTAAAAACAACGCTCGCACTCGTAAAGGTAAAGCTGTTGCGATTGCTGGTAAGAAAAAATAATATAGGAGGTAAAAGTCTTGGCTAAACCAACACGTAAACGTCGTGTGAAAAAGAATATCGAATCTGGTATTGCTCATATTCACGCTACATTTAATAACACTATTGTTATGATTACTGATGTGCATGGTAATGCAATTGCTTGGTCATCAGCTGGTGCTCTTGGTTTCAAAGGTTCTCGTAAATCTACACCATTCGCTGCTCAAATGGCTTCTGAAGCTGCTGCTAAATCTGCACAAGAACACGGTCTTAAATCAGTTGAAGTTACTGTAAAAGGTCCAGGTTCTGGTCGTGAGTCAGCTATTCGTGCGCTTGCTGCCGCTGGTCTTGAAGTAACAGCAATTCGTGATGTGACTCCAGTGCCACACAATGGTGCTCGTCCTCCAAAACGTCGCCGTGTATAATCATCGCATTACACTGCTTTTCGTTTAAGAGGGAGTAACTAAATGATCGAGTTTGAAAAACCAAATATAACAAAAATTGATGAAAATAAAGATTATGGCAAGTTTGTAATCGAACCACTTGAACGTGGCTACGGTACAACTCTTGGTAACTCTCTTCGTCGTGTACTTCTAGCTTCTCTACCAGGAGCAGCTGTGACATCTATCAATATTGATGGTGTGTTACATGAGTTTGACACAGTTCCAGGTGTTCGTGAAGACGTGATGCAAATCATTCTGAACATTAAAGGAATTGCAGTGAAATCGTACGTTGAAGACGAAAAAATCATCGAACTAGATGTTGAAGGTCCTGCTGAAGTAACAGCTGGTGACATTTTGACAGATAGCGATATTGAAATTGTAAATCCAGATCATTATCTCTTTACAATCGGTGAAGGTTCTTCCCTAAAAGCGACTATGACTGTTAACAGTGGTCGTGGATATGTACCTGCTGATGAAAATAAAAAGGATAATGCACCAGTTGGAACACTTGCTGTAGATTCTATTTATACACCAGTTACAAAAGTCAACTATCAAGTGGAACCTGCTCGTGTAGGTAGCAATGATGGATTTGACAAACTAACCCTTGAAATCTTGACAAATGGAACAATTATTCCAGAAGATGCTTTAGGGCTTTCAGCACGTATTTTGACAGAACATCTTGATTTGTTTACAAATCTTACTGAGATTGCTAAGTCAACTGAAGTGATGAAAGAAGCTGATACTGAATCTGACGATCGTATTTTGGATCGTACGATTGAGGAACTGGACTTGTCTGTGCGTTCATACAACTGTTTGAAACGTGCCGGTATCAATACTGTGCATGATTTGACAGAAAAATCTGAAGCAGAGATGATGAAAGTACGAAATCTTGGACGCAAGAGTTTGGAAGAAGTGAAACTCAAACTCATTGATTTGGGTCTTGGATTAAAAGATAAATAAAGGAGGAATACATGGCTTACCGTAAACTAGGACGCACTAGCTCACAACGTAAAGCAATGCTTCGCGATTTGACAACTGACCTTTTGATCAACGAATCAATCGTGACAACTGAAGCTCGTGCTAAAGAAATCCGTAAAACTGTTGAAAAAATGATTACTCTAGGTAAACGTGGTGATTTGCATGCACGTCGTCAAGCAGCTGCTTTCGTACGTAATGAAATCGCATCTGAAAACTATGATGAAGCAACTGATAAGTACACTTCTACTACAGCACTTCAAAAATTGTTCTCAGAAATCGCACCTCGTTATGCTGAACGTAACGGTGGATACACTCGTATCCTTAAAACTGAACCACGTCGTGGTGATGCAGCGCCAATGGCGATCATCGAATTAGTATAAAATCATCAATTTTGTTGAGTGTTATGATGATGGAGTCTTGTGCTCTTAGTCTAGCTCTGGTCTACCGCTAGGATTTCGGTCCTAGCGGGAACACTCATCATAAGTTGGGATAGTAGACGCTTGTTTACGAAATTGTTTTTTGCTTAAGAACAACTTCGTAAGCAGGCGTTTTTGAGTATTTTCGTTAGAATTATGCTATACTATTTGAAAAGAATCCTGTTTAATGTTCAGGTTTCTTATTTTAAGAAGAATTGGAGTTTGCTTATGAAAGCGATTATAACTGTTGTCGGTAAAGATAAATCTGGAATTGTTGCAGGTGTTTCTGGTAAAATTGCAGAATTGGGTTTGAATATTGATGATATCTCTCAAACTGTTTTGGATGAATATTTCACGATGATGGCTGTTGTATCTAGTGATGAAAAGCAGGATTTTACTTATCTGCGAAATGAGTTTGAAACTTTTGGGCAAATTTTGAATGTGAAAATCAATATTCAGAGTGCAGCGATTTTCGAAGCTATGTATAATATCTAGGAGGTGCATATGGATATTAGACAAGTTACTGAAACTATCTCCATGATTGAGGAGCAAAACTTCGATATCAGAACTATTACCATGGGGATTTCCCTTCTGGACTGTATCGATCCAGATATCAATCGTGCTGCAGAGAAAATTTATCGAAAGATTACGAGCAAGGCCGCTAATTTAGTGGCTGTTGGTGATGAAATTGCGGCTGAGTTGGGAATCCCTATCGTTAATAAGCGTGTATCGGTGACTCCTATTTCTCTGATTGGAGCAGCGACAGATGCGACGGACTACGTGGTTCTGGCAAAAGCGCTTGATAAGGCTGCGAAAGAGATTGGAGTGGACTTTATTGGTGGTTTCTCTGCCTTGGTACAAAAAGGTTATCAAAAGGGAGATGAGATTCTCATCAATTCTATTCCTCGCGCTTTGGCTGAGACGGATAAGGTCTGCTCGTCAGTCAATATCGGATCAACTAAGTCTGGTATCAATATGACGGCTGTCGCAGATATGGGACGAGTTATCAAGGAAACGGCAACTCTATCTGATATGGGGGCAGCTAAGTTGGTTGTATTCGCTAATGCTGTTGAGGACAATCCATTTATGGCGGGTGCCTTCCATGGTGTTGGAGAAGCAGATGTTATCATCAATGTCGGAGTTTCCGGTCCTGGTGTGGTGAAACGTGCTTTGGAAAAAGTTCGTGGACAGAGCTTTGATGTAGTAGCCGAAACAGTTAAGAAGACTGCCTTCAAAATCACTCGTATCGGTCAATTAGTTGGTCAGATGGCTAGTGAAAGACTGGGTGTGGAATTTGGTATTGTGGACTTGAGTTTGGCGCCAACTCCTGCAGTTGGAGACTCTGTGGCACGTGTCCTTGAGGAAATGGGGCTAGAGACAGTTGGAACACACGGAACGACGGCTGCCTTGGCTCTCTTGAATGACCAAGTTAAGAAGGGTGGAGTGATGGCCTGCAACCAAGTTGGTGGTTTGTCTGGTGCCTTTATCCCTGTTTCTGAGGATGAGGGTATGATTGCGGCAGTGCAAAATGGCTCTCTTAATTTGGAAAAACTAGAAGCCATGACGGCTATCTGTTCTGTTGGTTTGGATATGATTGCCATTCCAGAAGATACACCTGCTGAAACCATTGCGGCTATGATTGCGGATGAGGCTGCAATTGGTGTCATTAACATGAAAACAACAGCTGTTCGTATCATTCCAAAAGGAAAAGAAGGCGATATGATTGAGTTTGGTGGCCTATTAGGAACTGCACCTGTTATGAAAGTCAATGGAGCTTCGTCTGTTGATTTCATCTCTCGTGGAGGACAAATCCCAGCACCAATTCATAGTTTTAAAAATTAAGAAAATAGGAGAAATTCATGAAAAAAGAAATGAAACATGCTTTAGTAGCTTTAGGACTGTCGACTTCACTAGTCCCAACTTTTGCTAGTCAAGTAGTTTATGCGCAAGAAAATGATATTGATTCTAGTAATGAGAGTTTTTACAAAACACAAGCAGATTTAGAGAATGTAGCTAGAAATTATTCTGAACAAGTGAAGAAAAAATTATTGGAAGAAATTGATGGCATTGATTGGAATACTGTACAATTTAAAGATGATGATGTCTTAAAACTCAAGACTGTCGTAGTTAAAAGATTAGCTGAGGTCACAGAGGAAAATATAAATAGATTTTCAAAGAATGGTTACTATTATTCGTTTGAATTCGAAGAAATTGTCAATAGAATAAAAAGTGATGTGCCTAACTTTTTAGGATATGTTTTTGATATAGCTAGAATAAAAAAATATGACTTACTACTTCAGCAAGTAGAAAAAGATAGTAACTTATACTCATCTGAAGAAAAGGAAAAAATAATTAGCGATTTAAAAATGTTTTACGGACCATTAACAGGCTGGTCGATACCTCGGGACCGTAATTATTTTGGTGATTACGATCCAGAAAATAATACTAATTTAACATTAAAAGATTATGTTCAAAATTTATCAACTTTTTATAAAAATGTTGATAAATCGAGTCCTAGTTTAATTCCTACGCAAAAAAACATTGAAAAGTTGAATGATGTAGCTTTTATTCAAAGAGAAGATATAAGAAGTGATGCTGGTCTTTCAGGTGCAGACAAGCTTAAATTATTCAAAGAAATAGCTCAGATAGTTAAAGAAGCGGAATACAAAATTAATAAAGAAGCAGGTCTAATATATAAGGAAGAACCTGAAATAAGACACATGTTATCCCCTGAAGAGTTATCTGTCTTTACTAAGCGTATCGAAGATGTTTACCAAGGCAAAGTTAAGCCTAAGGTTACGAAAGAGGAAGCTATTCAAGCAGTTTCTACTGGAACTTCATCCTCAGTTTCAACTTCATCTCAAGCTATTATTACCTCTAATGGAGAGACTAAGAAAAATCATCAAGCAAGTAAGTGGTTTAAAGAGTCTGGCAAATGGTACTATAATGACCTTTCTGGCAATCTTGTAAGAAACCGTTGGGTAGGCCGTTATTATCTAAAATCAGATGCTTCAATGGCTGCAAGTGAATGGATTTATGATGAAGACTATAAGAGCTGGTTTTATGTAGATTCAACTGGTAGTTATGTGGAGAAAGCTTGGCAGGGAGAATACTACCTAAAACGTGGCGGTTACATGGCTAAGAGTGAGTGGGTATTTGATTCTCAGTATGATAGTTGGTATTATCTGAACCAAGATGGTAAGTACGCTCGTAATCAATGGATTAAAGACGGAGATAAGTGGTATTACTTGTTAGCTGATGGGAAATTGGCAAAAAATATGACCATTAACGGCTATAAAGTAAATGAAAAAGGTGAATGGGTATAATTTTTTAAGCTCTATTTAAGGTTAGCTGTGTATACTATAATCATTAAATAAAGACCTCCTAATATTATTTGAAACAGATAATACTGATTTAGTTTGAATTTGATTTTCATCTAATATCTTTATTTAATAGAACTCCTAAACTTTTTCATAATAATCTCCTGCAAAAGTCACCTGTCTGGGTGGCTTTTGTTTTATCATCCATGATATAATAGAAGCAAACGGAGGACGGAAAATGGTAAAAGTACGATTGTATTTGGTACGTCATGGCAAGACCATGTTTAACACGATTGGTCGCGCGCAAGGTTGGAGTGATACTCCCTTAACAGCTGAAGGTGAGCTAGGAATTCAAGAATTAGGAATCGGTTTGCGAGAATCTGGTCTACAGTTTGAGCGCGCTTATTCCAGTGATTCTGGTCGCACCATTCAGACTATGGGAATTATACTTGAGGAGCTTGGACTGCAAGGGAAAATCCCTTATCGCATGGACAAGCGTATCAGAGAATGGTGTTTTGGTAGCTTTGATGGAGCCTACGATGGCGATCTTTTCATGGGCATTATTCCTCGTATCTTTAATGTGGACCACGTTCACCAATTATCTTATGCGGAACTGGCTGAGGGCTTGGTAGAGGTTGATACAGCTGGTTGGGCTGAAGGATGGGAAAAACTCAGTGGTCGAATCAAGGAAGGTTTTGAAGCGATTGCCAGAGAAATGGAAGAACAAGGCGGGGGCAACGCCCTTGTCGTCAGCCATGGAATGACCATTGGAACCATTGTTTATCTGATCAATGGTATGCATCCGCATGGCCTCGATAATGGTAGCGTGACGATCCTTGAATATGAGAACGGCCAGTTTAGCGTAGAGGTTGTTGGTGACTGTAGTTACCGAGAGCTAGGATGGGAGAAGATGGAAGCGACCTCTATTTAATACTCTTCGAAAATCTCTTCAAACCGCGTCAACGTAGTCTTGCCGCATGTATGGTTACTGACTTC
>NZ_VMMQ01000007.1:6700-61268 GCF_013277295.1 Streptococcus sp. 477 | reverse complement strand
GATTTTCATTGAGTATAATCAGTCTAGACTTGCTTGCTATGAACTAGGGATTTGATAGGAATATCAAGATAAGAAAAAACAGCCGAGGGTAATCCTTTCGGCTGTTTTTGATGGGGGAAACTAAAGTGTAATGCTGTTGCTTTTAGAGATTTTCATAAATAAGAGCAAGGAACCTACTGTTAGAACAGTTAGGATAGTTGACAAGGCTGCGGCTACACCGTAATTTCCTCTGAGAACCTCTGTATAAATGGCTACAGTCATTGTTCTTGTTTTGACATTGTAGAGGAGGATAGAAGTAGAGAGTTCTGAAATCATTGTGACCCAAGATAGGATGGCTCCAGAAATAATACCAGATAGCATCATTGGAGTTGTAATCTTGGCAAAGGTATTGAGACGGCTACTTCCTAAGCTCTCAGCAGCTTCTTCAATACTTGGGGCTATTTGTTGTAAGCTAGCAACAGATGAGCGAATAGTATAAGGCAATCTTCTGACAGATAGGGACATAATCAAGATGAAAGCAGTTCCTGTAATCATAAGAAATCCACTTCCAAATAGGCCAGTATTGAAGGAAGAAATGAAGGCAATCCCTAGAACGGTTCCTGGTACAATATAAGGTACCATACTGAGGCTGTCAATTAAGTTTGTAAACAAATTCCGTTTTCTAACGGCTAGGTAGGAGATAAATGTTGCGAATAAGACAACTAGGACTAAGGCAATCAAAGGGATACGAATGGTATTGAAAATAGCAGAGCCCATACGATTGAAAGCTACCTTGTAACTGTTTAGAGAATAACCTTTGACAAATACCATACCTGATGTTTTTAGGAAAGAGGTATAAATCAAGTAGATTTGAGGTAAAACAGAGATAAAGATAATTCCGTAGACTGTTGCATAAATGGCAGCCATTTTTCCTTTTGTAGTTTTTTTAGGCTCAATTGGATGGAGCGAATTCATGCTGAAACTGTAGCGATTTGCAATGTGTTTTTGGATAAGGAAAATTGCCAAGGCAATGATAATCGCCATAATTGCTAAAGCAGATGCGAAAGCAGAATTTCCTCCAACCTCGCTAATGAATTGGGTATAAATCAAGACCGGGAAAGTCCGATATCCTTCACCAATTAACATAGGCGTTCCAAAGTCTGAGAATGCTCTCATAAATACAAGCAAGGCAGCAGCTAGTAAGGTTGGAACGAGGAGAGGTAAAACAACCGTTACGATACGCTTAAATCCGAAGGATCCCATGCTTTCAGCGGCTTCAAGTAGAGAATTATCAATACTCTTCATTGTCCCAGCAACGTATAGAAATACCAGTGGGAATAGTTGCAGTGTAAAGACAAGTACAATTCCTTTGAATCCATAAATATCGATAGCTGGAAGATGAAGGGCATTTGTCAGGAATTTAGTAATGACCCCATTTCGTCCCAGCAAGAGAATCCAGGAGTAGGCTCCCACGAAAGGAGCTGACATGGAAGCAATGATAATCAATATTTGTAGAAATTTCTTCCCCTTGAAGTCATACATAGAGAAGAGATAAGCTAATAGGGTTCCTACAACTAAGGAAGTGACAGTAGCGGTAATGGAAACCTTGAAACTGTTGACAAGTGTCTCAGAGTAGTAGGCTTTACCAAAGAAAGTGACAAAATTAGCTAGTGAGAATTGTCCTTCATGTATGAGTGCTTGCTTGAGCACGGTAACGATAGGATAAACGAGAAAGACAAGATAGGTAAGAAAGATGAAGAAAGAGGAGGCTGTCCAAATATTTAGTTTTTTACGTTCCATGGTTGACTCCTTTTATCAGGTTTTGTGAACCATCTGCAGAAAAGACGTTTAATTTTTGAGTATTGATTCGTAGACGAATACGATCGCCTTTTTGTAGATCTTCTTCAAAAGTTGATTCTTCGCTAACTTGAATTTTTGAGGCAAAGCCTGTCTCGATGAAGTACTCCGTATTTAGTCCAAGATAGACGCTATCGCTAATAGTTCCTTCAATATCTCCAGATTCATCTTTGATAAACTCTTCAGGACGAATGCTTACATGAATAGCTTGTGCTTCAGCCTGATCAAGGGCTGGCATTCGAAGAGCATAGCCATCTGAAAAGACGATATAAGCGCCGTCGCTCCGTTTTTCAAGAGTGGCAGGGATAATATTTGTGCGTCCGATAAAGGTTGCTACAAACTCATTAGCTGGTTTATGATAGAGTTCTTTTGGCCGACCGATTTGTTGAATGACCCCATCTTTCATAACAGCAATTTGATCTGAAATAGCCATAGCTTCTTCTTGGTCGTGGGTCACATAAACGGTTGTAATTCCTACTTCGTGTTGGATTTCTCGAATAGCTTGACGCATATCCAAGCGAAGTTTGGCATCTAGGTTACTAAGTGGCTCGTCCATGAGGAGAACACTTGGATTAACAGCTAAGGCACGTGCCAAGGCGACACGTTGTTGTTGTCCACCACTGAGTTTATCGGGCTTTCGATCCGCATATTGAGCAATTTGCATGAGTTCAAGATACTTGTTGGTCTGTTGAATCAATTCTTCTTTTGGAACCTTCTTTTGCTTGAGACCAAAAGCGACATTATCTCGGACAGTCAAATGTGGGAAAATAGCGTAGTTTTGGAAAACCATGCCAATATTGCGTTTGCTGGGTTCCATATTATTGATTTTTGTATCATCGAAGTAAAATTCTCCACCTTCGATACTGTTGAAACCTGCAATCATACGAAGAAGGGTCGTTTTCCCACATCCTGAAGGTCCAAGAAGGGTAAAGAGACTTCCTTTTGGAATTGTAATGTTCAAATTCTCAATAACAGGGACATCGTGGTAGATTTTTTTGGCGTTAATAATTTTGATCTCACTCATAGTGAACCTCTTTTACTGTTTAGATTGGATATCTGTAAAGACTTCGTTGTATTTCTTAACGATATCTGATTTATTTTTGATGACATAATCATAATCTTCAGTGAGTGTTTTGATTTTGTCAATTGGTTTCATGTTTTCGCTTGTTTTGGCATTTTTACGAACAGGACGGTTAGTAGTGGTTGTACCAAGTGTATCTTGTACTTCTTGAGAGATGATGAAATCGATAAATTTCTTGGCATTTTCCATGTTCTTAGCTTTTTTAACGATAGCAGCACTAGCAGGTAGGAAGACTGTTCCTTCTTTTGGATAGACAACTTTGATGTTAGCTCCGTCATTTAAGAGTTTAACAGCTGGATCTTCATAAGAGAGACCAACAGCCATTTCTCCATCAGCGACTGCTTTATAGACACCAGATGAACTTGAACCGATTTTACCATCAATAAGTGTGAAGAGATCTTTTACATAAGACCAAGCCTTATCATCTTTGTAACCACCTTGAGCTTGTAGCATATTTGTTAATTGAGCAAAGGCGCTAGAAGAGTTTGCTGGGTCAGCAGTTGCGATTTTTCCTTTTAGTTCAGGTTTGAGAAGGTCGCTATATCCTTCGATGTTCATGCCTTTAGTTAAATCAGGGTTGACGATTAAAACACTACCATCTAGTGTATAAGGAGTAGAGTAACCAGTTGTGTTTTGATATTCTTTGATAACATTATCATTTTCTTTTGAAGTATAGTTTTCAAAGAGTTCTCCGTGGGTAGCATATTGTGTATAAGAACCACCAAAGATGACATCAGCTACAGGAGCTTCTTTTTCTGACTCTAGTTTTTTGAAAAGTTCTCCAGTACCAGCTTGAATCAGTTCTACTTTGATACCATATTTTTCTTCAAAGGCAGGAATAGTTGCTCCAATTAAGCCCTCTGAGTTTGGTGAATAAACGACTAGCGAACCGCCGTCTCCTTTATCAGATGAACCGCCATCGGCAGATTCATTAGAAGAACAAGCAGTAAGACCAAAAAGAGCTAGTCCGCAAGCAGCATAATACATCCATTTCTTTTTCATGATGGATACCTCCGTTGTGTTATTTAAGTTTATTTTAAAACAGTGTAAGCGTTTTTAAAACCGACAATTCTATTCTATTAGAGTAAAATTCTCTACAAAAAGAAGAATAGCTTATTTTACTATTCTTCCGAGTGATTTCAATTCCTTTGGGGAAATATGGAGATACTTTTTAAATACTTTGGCAAAATATTTATAGTCTGAAAATCCAACTTGATCAGAGATGTCGCTTAGAGGGGAGTTGGGAGATTCAGCCATCTTATCTATAGCTTGTTTCAGGCGATATTGTAAGATATATTCATTTAGCGTCATGGGGAAGTCTTCTTTGATCACTTTATATAGGTAGCTTTCGCTATAGTTTAAAGCTTCAGCAATAGTCGCAATCGTAAAATGCTCTGCATAATGCTTGTGGACAAAGGAAATAATTTGTTGAATGATTTGGTTTTGTGTATCAACCTGTTGGATAGAGGTGAGTAAAGTTTGATATTCTTCTAAAAAAGGAGTTTCTTGATAGGTGCTACCTTGTAATCGCAAAACAATGTTTTGAAGACATTCTGTCAATTCCTTGGTATCAATTGGCTTGGATAAGAAATCAGCTGCTCCATATTGCATGGCTTTTTTGGCGTTTTGAAAATCGTTATAACCTGATAAGATAACTTTTTCATAGGAGAGGGTACGAGTGGCTTCAAACATCATAAAAGCATCCATAATTGGCATTGTGATGTCTGTTAAGACAATATGAGGTTCTTTTTCTTGGATGAGTTTCATTCCCTCTTGACCGTGACTGGCAGTTCCTACGACTTGGATACCCAAGGCAGAGTAGTCTACGGCAATCTCTAGCCATTTTCGAATGAGGTGTTCGTCTTCTACGATAATGAGCTTAAACATGAGTTAGTCCTTTCGTTATAAATTTGACCCAAGTTTCTCCTTGGCGATTGACTCCTAAATCTAGCTGGACATCAGAAAAGAAATTGCTCAATCGTTTGTAGCTGTTCACGATGCCATGCTGGGTATGAGGGCTTTCTAAAGAGTCTAAAATAGCGAGTCGCTCTTGTTTTGTGAGCCCTCCGGCATTATCCTTGATTAAAAAAGTCAGAGAATCTGCTTCCAAGGTAATTTGGATATCAATATGAAGATCAATACGGTATTGCATCCCATATTTTATAGCATTTTCTACTAGAGGAAGTAAGAAAAGTTTAGGGATAGGCTGATTATCGACAGTTTCTGGACAGACAATATCATAAGAAAAGTGCTCAAAACGAATCTTATGAATCATAAGGTAATCCTCTATAATCTTTAAATCCTGACAAATGGTTGTTTCTTTTTCTAAATCCGTGATACTGTAGCGAAGAATGCGCGTGAGATTTTGAATTAGGTCTTGTGTGAGGGCGGCATCCATTAAAGAAGTGATTTTAATCGTCTCAAGTGTATTGTAGAGAAAATGAGGATTGAACTGAGCTTCCAGCATTTTTCTTTCAAAAATCCATTTTTCTTTTTCTATGGTCAACATTTTTTGATGAAGTTGATCTAATTCGTACAACATATTGTTGATTTTTTCTGCCATAAACTCAAACTCATCACCTGTTTGTAGAGAAAGCCTTTTTTCTGCTTGTTTGGGAATTTCTTGAAGTTGGTAAACCAAACTTTCAATGGGAACAGCGTTGTGTGTGGCAATTTTATGAGCAATTCGTCTCGCTTGCCAGAAGTAGAGGAAGAATATACATAAGGTGAGGACGGAGGCTAGGCCGAGTAAGCTAGGAATGGGAAAAAAGGATTGAAAAGTATAGATTGAAAAAATAGCACCGACTTTTTCTTTTTGAACAATAAGCGGTTCATTCGCATACCAGTGGGTGCGAGAGTGTAGGAGTTTTTCATCCAATTTTTCAAGAGTGGAACGAGTAAACTGATTTGTGTTGTTGGAAAACATATTTCCAAAGCTATCGGTAATGATGTATTTGGAATTGATCATTGGGAAACTTGAGATGAAATCATTCTCATTTACGAAAGCAATAGTATAGGCCTTAACTCGTTGGTTTTGAAGTAGTGGTTTGATAAAGAGTGTGTAGTGTTGCTTGTCTGAAGAGAGAGCAATTTTTTCTGTCACTTTATCTTGAGAAGGATTTTGAATGAGTAGTTTTAGATAGTAGGGTGATAAAATACTTTCTTGATGATTGCGATTGGTACTAAATAGTAATTCACCTGTATCGTTTAGAATAATGAGGTCAGAACTAAGCTTCAATCTAGCTTTTGTCTCGTAAAATAAGCTAAAGACTTCTCGCTCTGTGTGTTTGCCGTCCAAAAATTCAGGAATCATTTTATAGTTCATAGTGGTCAGGAGCTCATTATTTGCTTCTTTCATTTCTTGAACCTGTTTGACAATCTGTCTCGTATCTTTGGAGAGTTGTTGCTTTTGTAAAAAATAGGAAAAACCAAAAAGTAAAATGAGTAGTAAGAGTGAGGTCACAAAGGCTGCGATAGAGCTTCTATGGAGAATTTCTTTTTGGAGAGATTTTTTAAAGGAATGAGACATCCGCTACCTCCTTGGAAGGGTTTTCTGTTATAAGTATAGCAGTTTAAAAATTTTAGAGCAAGGTAAAATAGAAAAGTATAGAATAGAACGAGACCAAATTCCCTCAAAAATGGTATAATAGTAACATCACAAAATTGGAGAGAGACCATGAGTTTTTACAATCATAAAGAAATTGAGCCTAAGTGGCAGGGCTACTGGGCAGAACATCATACATTTAAGACAGGAACAGATGCATCAAAACCTAAGTTTTATGCTCTTGATATGTTCCCTTATCCGTCTGGAGCTGGTCTGCACGTAGGACACCCAGAAGGTTATACTGCAACCGATATCCTCAGTCGTTACAAACGTGCGCAAGGCTACAATGTTCTTCACCCAATGGGTTGGGATGCTTTTGGTTTGCCTGCAGAGCAATACGCTATGGATACTGGTAATGACCCAGCAGAATTTACGGCGGAGAACATTGCCAACTTCAAACGCCAAATCAATGCGCTTGGATTTTCTTATGACTGGGATCGTGAAGTCAACACAACAGATCCAAACTACTACAAGTGGACGCAATGGATTTTCACCAAGCTTTACGAAAAAGGCTTGGCCTATGAAGCGGAAGTGCCAGTAAACTGGGTTGAGGAATTGGGAACAGCCATCGCCAACGAAGAGGTCCTTCCTGATGGAACGTCTGAGCGTGGAGGCTATCCAGTTGTCCGCAAGCCAATGCGCCAATGGATGCTCAAAATCACGGCTTACGCAGAGCGCTTGCTCAATGACTTAGATGAACTAGATTGGCCAGAGTCTATCAAGGACATGCAACGCAACTGGATCGGGAAATCAACTGGTGCTAATGTAACCTTCAAGGTTAAGGGAACTGATAAGGAATTCACAGTCTTTACCACTCGTCCTGATACTCTTTTCGGTGCGACTTTCACTGTTTTGGCTCCTGAGCATGAATTAGTAGACGCTATCGTAAGTTCAGAGCAAGCAGAAGCAGTTGCAGACTACAAACACCAAGCTAGCCTCAAATCTGACTTGGCTCGTACAGACCTTGCCAAGGAAAAAACTGGGGTCTGGACAGGTGCTTATGCCATCAACCCTGTCAATGGCAAGGAAATTCCAATCTGGATTGCGGACTATGTTCTTGCTAGTTATGGAACAGGTGCGGTTATGGCTGTGCCTGCCCACGACCAACGTGACTGGGAATTTGCCAAACAATTTGACCTTCCAATCGTCGAAGTACTTGAAGGTGGAAACGTTGAAGAAGCTGCCTACACAGAAGATGGCCTTCATGTTAATTCAGACTTCCTAGATGGATTGAACAAAGAAGACGCAATTGCCAAGATTGTGGCTTGGTTGGAAGAAAAAGGCTGTGGACAAGAGAAGGTTACCTACCGTCTCCGTGACTGGCTCTTTAGCCGTCAACGTTACTGGGGTGAACCAATTCCAATCATTCATTGGGAAGATGGAACTTCAACAGCTGTTCCTGAAAGTGAATTGCCACTTGTCTTGCCTGTAACCAAGGATATCCGTCCTTCAGGTACTGGTGAAAGTCCACTAGCTAACTTGACAGATTGGCTTGAAGTGACTCGTGAAGATGGTGTTAAAGGTCGTCGTGAAACCAACACCATGCCACAATGGGCAGGTTCAAGCTGGTACTACCTCCGCTATATCGATCCACACAACACTGAGAAATTGGCTGATGAGGGCCTTCTCAAACAATGGTTGCCAGTAGATATCTACGTGGGTGGTGCAGAGCATGCTGTACTTCACTTGCTTTATGCTCGTTTCTGGCACAAATTCCTCTATGACCTCGGTGTGGTTCCAACAAAAGAGCCATTCCAAAAACTCTTTAACCAAGGAATGATTTTGGGAACAAGCTACCGTGACCACCGTGGGGCTCTTGTGGCAACCGATAAGGTTGAAAAACGTGACGGTTCTTTCTTCCATGTGGAAACAGGGGAAGAGTTGGAGCAAGCGCCAGCCAAGATGTCTAAATCGCTTAAGAACGTTGTTAACCCAGACGACGTGGTGGAACAATACGGTGCCGATACTCTTCGTGTCTATGAAATGTTTATGGGACCACTTGATGCTTCGATTGCTTGGTCAGAAGAAGGTCTGGAAGGAAGCCGTAAGTTCCTTGACCGTGTTTACCGTTTGATTACAAGCAAAGAAATCCTTGCGGAAAACAATGGCGCTCTTGACAAGGTCTACAACGAAACAGTCAAATCTGTTACTGAGCAAATCGAGTCTATGAAGTTCAACACAGCTATTGCCCAACTTATGGTCTTTGTCAATGCGGCTAACAAGGAAGACAAGCTCTATGTTGACTATGCCAAAGGATTTATCCAATTGATTGCCCCATTTGCACCTCACTTGGCAGAAGAACTTTGGCAAACAGTTGCAGCAATAGGTGAGTCAATCTCTTACGTAGCTTGGCCAACATGGGACGAAAGCAAACTAGTTGAAGACGAAGTCGAAATTGTTATCCAAATCAAAGGAAAAGTCCGTGCTAAAGTCATGGTTGCTAAAGACCTATCACGCGAAGAATTGCAAGAAATTGCTCTAGCGGATGAAAAAGTCAAAGCAGAAATTGACGGTAAGGACATCGTGAAAGTGATTAGTGTACCGAATAAATTGGTTAACATTGTTGTGAAATAAAAAGAAGTAACTCTAGAGTATGAACTTTAGAATAGGTCAGAATGAATAGATTAGTGAACGATAGCAGGAAGTGTGAAATTTTATTATTTAAGATTTCTATTATTGTAGTGTCAGTTATAGTATTAGTAATGTCAATAGTGGGTGCATATTATTTTAAAAATTGTCTTTGGGACAAGGAAAGTTTAAATTTGACACTCACTTTAGACACTCTCTTTGCAGTTTTTATTACTTTCTTTAGTTTTTCAAATGATAAATCAAGCAATATTTTTGGAATATCTCCAAATGAAATTATAAGGACACAGTCTGAAGTGTATCAATTTTTATTTACAAAATCTTTTGCAACTCTATTAATAGTGACAAATTTGTTATCCATTATTCATTATTTTGGAGCCAAAAATTTAATAGTTTCTTTTAATGAAACTTATCCTCGTATTCAATCCAGTGTTGGTATCATGTGGCTACCACTGTTTGCTATTCTGATAATCTATTTTATTTGGCTCTTAATAGAGGGATTAAAATATATCAGAAAAATAAATTATATTATTCAAAATAGGGAAATAATCTATTTTTATTCGCAGGTAAAAGTTGTAGATAAACTTACTGATTCTGAATCGAAAAAATACGGTGAATATATTGATTTGTACGAATCGTGTCGTCAGAACAATTTAAGTGTTCTACTTAACTTTCTTCAAAATTCGGATGATAAACGAGGAGTTATTGCTAGTAACTCAGTGAGAATTATGTTTGAATCTTTGGATAAAGCAGACCAAATTGCGGCCCTGAATATTTGTAGAAACTATGTAGCACGAGAAAATGTTTTAAATAAAGAAGATGCAGAAAAATTGTTAAATGAAATTGATAAAAAACTTGAAATTAGCAGATAGGACAATTCAAATAGAGTTGAGTAAAAAGTTTGAAAAGTGAAACAAGGAGAAAGCTATGCCAGTAAATGAATATGGTCAGATGATTGGTGAGTCAATGGAAGGTTATACACCCGGTGCACTGCCTTCTATTGATTTCTTAGAAGGGCGTTATGCTAGGATAGAGGCTCTCTCGGTAGAAAAACATGCGGAGGATTTGCTAGCTGTTTATGGCCCGGATACTCCTCGGGAGATGTGGACCTATCTTTTTCAGGAGCCAGTAGCAGATATGGGGGAGCTGGTTAGCCTTTTAAATCAGATGTTGGCTCGTAAGGACCGTTTTTACTATGCAATCATAGACAAGGCGACTGGTAAGGCTTTGGGAACTTTTTCTCTCATGCGCATTGACCAGAATAACCGAGTAATAGAAGTCGGAGCAGTCACTTTTTCTCCAGAGCTAAGGGGTACACGGATAGGAACTGAGGCTCAGTATCTCCTAGCTCGCTATATTTTTGAGGAGCTAAACTATCGTCGCTATGAGTGGAAATGCGATGCTCTTAACCTGCCATCCAGACGAGTTGCGGAGCGTTTGGGATTTGTCTATGAAGGAACCTTCCGCCAGGCGGTGGTTTATAAGGGACGGACGAGGGATACGGATTGGTTGTCTATGATTGATAAGGACTGGCCTCAAGTCAAAGATCGTTTGGAAACATGGCTGCGTCCTGAAAATTTTGATAAAAATGGACAGCAGTACAAGAGCTTGAGAGAACTTTAAGAGGTGTTGAGATGATTACTATTAAAAAGCAAGAAATTGTCAAGCTAGAGGATGTTTTGCATCTCTATCAGGCTGTCGGTTGGACAAATTATACCCATCAACCAGAGATGCTGGAGCAGGCCTTATCGCATTCATTAGTAATTTATCTGGCACTTGATGGTGATGCTGTGGTGGGCTTGATTCGTTTGGTTGGAGATGGATTCTCATCAGTTTTTGTACAGGATTTGATTGTTTTACCAATCTATCAGCGTCAAGGGATTGGTAGTGCCCTAATGAAAGAGGCCTTAAAAGATTACAAAGATGCTTATCAAGTCCAGCTGGTGACAGAAGAGACAGAAAAAAACGTGGGATTTTATCGTTCTATGGGCTTTGAAATCTTATCCACCTATAATTGTATAGGGATGACTTGGGCGAATCGAGAAAAATAACAAAACTTGTTTTTTCTTAAGCAAAGTTTAAGGATGGTCTAGTATTATATAGTCATTAAATAAAGACCTCCTAACTTTATTTAATGAAATCCTAAAACTTTTTTTCATCATAATCTCCTAATGAAGTCACCTAATCAGGTGGCTTTTTGTGAGGTGATAGTGATAGTGATTTTCTGCAAAATGGTAGAATCTGAGAAAAGTTAAGCTAGTTTTAAGCTTCGTCTTGTATCATATAGTTATTAAATAAAGACCTCCTAACTTTATTTAATAAAATCCTAAACTTTTCTTTTTCATAATAATCTCCCTTAACTCCACCCGATTAGGTGGAGTTTTTTGGCTCTATTTCAGGCTTTTGGGGACTATTCTAAAAATCATTTTTCGATATTTTTCGGTATTTTTCGGATTTTGGTCGGGGAATTGGCGGGGGCTTTTTTAGCGAATATGATTAAGAAATAGGTCTGTTGTACCTTCAGCTACTTCAACCTCACTTTGAATGTAAGTGACTGTTAATTGAAGGACTAGAACTACTGTAATAATGATTTTGCTTGTCCAGTAGTGGCGTATTAAATGAGGAGTGACATATAAGATTGTCTCTTCGTTTACTAAATCAAAATTTCTATGAAATTGATAGAATCCCTAATTTTCTCTTAAACTTGAAAGTCTTGTTGTAAAGTGGTTAAAGCTTGAGAAGCTGAGGATGTAAAGTTTTGACAAATTTTGTGAACTGTGAGATAATGGAGAGGAATTAAGGATTAGTTCTATATCATGGACTAGAAAAGACCCCAAGCTAACTTCCACATTAAGCTTGGGGTCTTTTTTGACACTATCTATCTTTGTTTAGCCATTTATCGACTAAGCGAAGGATGACACCGACCACAATCGGTCCGATGATAGTTTTAAGGATTAGTTCCATCATGGGCTATCTCACCTCCTTTCGCAGGCGGTGTAGCAGTTCCGTAGAATATTATACCATAAAGTAATCTACTCTCTCATATTATACTAAAGTCAAAAAACATCTTATAATAGTAGTTATGAAACTCACAAACGAAGAAACACAAAAAATTGAAAAACTCCTAAGAGATTCATCGTACGCCGAATACCACAAACGTCTATAGATTATATTTTATTCAAAAGAGTTATAAGGAAATCATGGATCTGCTAGATTGCAATAAAACAACTGTTTGGAGGAATTTGAAAAATATAAGGAGTTTGTATGCTCTTCTTCAAGAGACTCGTGGTGGACGTCATAGAGAATATAGGACTTACGAAGAAGAACAAGCATTTCTAAAACGTCATATAGAAACTGCTCAAGCTGGGGAATTTGTAACTGTCAATCAGTTATTTGCATCCTATCAAAAAGAGATTAGTCGCACTTTTACACGTGATGGTTGCTATTATCTCCTGAAATGCCATGGTTGGCGAACGGTCACTCCTCGACCTGAACATCCCAAGAAGGCAGACGCTCAGACAATTGAGTATGAACAAGAATCACCTCATTTGTCTTAGAGTGCTATATTTTAGAAAAATTGAAATGGCAAAGTTCTTTTGAGATAATTTTGTTAGTTGAAATTGTTTAGCTAGGCTCAGTGATTGAAACTTTTTAAATCGCATTTATTTAAAAAAATTAAAATTACCCTCAAAAATGCTTTTTTTTTTAGGAAATATAATATAATAGTTGAAAAAGATTAAAGGAAATTTCTTATGGCTAAGAAAATCAAAGATGAAAATGGGAATGTATATGTGAAAAAAACACCTTTTTATAAAAAATGGTGGTTCATATTGATTGTTATTATTGTTGTATTTGGTGTAGTTAAAGGTGGAAGTGGAAGTAACTCCACTAAGCAGGAAGTTGCATCTAGTTCAAGTACGCAAACAGCAGCATCAGAAGAAACTGCTCAAACAAAGGCAACAGAAAAAAATAAAAATAAGGAAGAGGAGACAAAAGCTAAGGCAGAGAATAAAATCGGAGAAGTTGTTAAAGTTGGAGATGTTGAATATATCGTGAATTCAAAATCTCTGTCTCAAAATGTTGGAGGAGAATTTGGCAAAAACGCAAATGGTATTTATTTAATTCTGAATGTGACGGTAAAAAATAATGGTAAAAAATCTATAACTGTTACGGATGATTTCTTTAAGCTTTTAAAAGATGATACAGAGTACTCAACTGATAGTACAGCTGGTATCTATGCAAATCAGGAAGCAAAATTCTTTTTGTCAGAATTAAACCCTGAAAATAGTATCACAGGAAATGTGGTATTTGATGTGAATACGGAGACTGCAGATGCTTCAGGCTTACAGTTACAAGTACAAACAGGTGTTTTTGGAACTCAAAGAGGAAAAATTAGTCTAGATTAGTCTGAATTAAAAATGCAAAATGTCTATTTTTTAGTAGATGTTATGCATTTTTTCTTATTCTTTACATTTGTTTTTATGTTATGGTTTTAAAAAATTAGTAATCTAGGAATTATGTTGAAGTGGAGAAAATGGTGCAAATTGGATTTTGAAGCCTTATCCACCTATAATTGTATAGGGATGACTTGGATCAACAGAGAAAAATAATAAAACTTGTTTTTGCTTAAGCAAAATTTAAGGCTAGTCTAGTATTATATAGTCATTAAATAAAGACCTCCTAACTTTATTTAATAAAATCCTAAACTTTTCTTTTTCATCATAATCTCCCTTAACTCCACCGGAACTGGTGGAGTTTTTTTGCTCTATTTCAGGCTTTTCGGAAGTTTTCTAAATATCATTTTTCAATAGCTTTCTCTAAATCTTATAAACTTTATTGGACAGATTCTAAAGTTGGAGAAGCTGAATGGATGAGGATATAAACCTTTGACAAAATTCGTGAACTATGGGATAATAAAAAGGAATTGAGTACTAGTTCTATATCATAGGCTAGAAAAGACCCCAAGCTCACGACCAAATAAGCTTGAGGTCTTTTTTGACACTATTTGTCCTTGTTTAGCCATTTATCGACTATACGAAGAACGACACCGACCACAATTGGTCCGATGATAGTTTTGAGTACTAATTCCATCATGGGCTATCTCACCTCCTTTCGTAGGCGGTGTAGAAGTTCCGAACAATATTATACCACATAAGTGCTAGACTCGGGAGTCACAATCCAGTGGCTTTTTTGTTTGTGGCTTGGTTTTTTGATATAATAGAGCCATGAGTAGAATTTTAGACAATGAGATAATAGGGGACGAGGAGTTAGTAGAACGCACGCTCCGTCCTCAGTACTTACGTGAATATATTGGACAGGATAAGGTCAAGGAACAGCTCCAAATCTTTATCGAAGCTGCCAAAATGCGGGATGAAGCGCTGGATCATGCCCTCTTATTTGGCCCTCCAGGTTTGGGAAAAACGACCATGGCTTTTGTTATTGCCAACGAACTAGGTGTCAATCTCAAGCAGACTTCGGGTCCAGTCATTGAAAAAGCCGGAGATCTGGTAGCGATTTTGAATGACTTAGAGCCTGGGGATGTCCTTTTTATTGATGAGATTCATCGCTTGCCCATGTCGGTGGAGGAGGTGCTTTATAGTGCCATGGAGGACTTCTACATTGATATCATGATTGGGGCTGGTGAAGGTAGTCGCAGTGTTCATTTGGAGTTACCACCTTTTACCTTGATTGGTGCGACGACTCGGGCTGGTATGCTCTCAAATCCGCTACGGGCACGTTTTGGGATTACAGGTCATATGGAGTATTATGCTCATGCTGATTTGACGGAAATTGTCGAGCGGACGGCAGATATTTTTGAGATGGAAATCACCCATGAGGCAGCATCCGAGCTGGCCTTGCGTAGTCGTGGAACTCCCCGTATTGCCAATCGTCTCCTCAAGCGCGTGCGCGATTTTGCCCAGATTATGGGGAATGGGGTTATCGATGATCTTATTACCGATAAGGCTTTGACCATGCTGGATGTTGACCATGAAGGTTTGGACTATGTGGACCAAAAAATCCTTCGCACCATGATTGAGATGTACGGTGGTGGTCCTGTCGGATTAGGAACTCTTTCTGTTAATATTGCCGAGGAGCGCGAGACTGTCGAAGACATGTATGAGCCTTACTTGATTCAAAAAGGTTTTATCATGCGGACGCGGTCTGGACGGGTGGCGACTGCTAAGGCATATGAGCATTTAGGTTATGAATACAGTGAAAAATGAGCAAGAAATTCTAGAGGTTTTTAGAGAGAATCCGGATATGATGGCTATTCTAGAAACTATCCGAAACCTTGGTCTGAAAGACTCGTGGTTGGCAGCAGGTTCTGTCAGAAATTTCATCTGGAATCTCTTGTCAGACAAATCACCTTTTGACTTTGAAACAGATGTAGATGTGATTTTCTTTGATCCGGATATTTCTTATGAGGAAACCTTATTACTGGAGAAAAAACTGCGAGAGGACTTTCCTCAGTACCAGTGGGAATTGAAAAATCAAGTCTATATGCACCAGCACAGCCCTCATACTGCTCCCTATACCAGTTCCCGTGATGCTATGAGTAAGTATCCAGAACGATGTACGGCTGTTGGACTGCGCTTGAATGAAGAATCTGCTTTGGAACTCTTTACTCCATACGGTCTGGAGGATATTTTGAATTTTCAAGTTCGTCCAACTCCTCATTTTTTAGAGAATCAAGAACGAATGGAACTCTATCAAACACGTTTATCCAAGAAAAATTGGCAGGAGAAATGGAAAAATTTGATTTTTAAAAATACTTAAGGAAACTTTAAGCTAGGGAGTGTACACTAAGTTCATAAGTTAAGAAGACCTTAACTTAAACTCCTAAAACTTTTTCATAATAATCTCCCTATAAAAATAAAGTCGCCCAATCAGGCGGCTTATTTTTTTGAAAAATGGGCTTGGTGCCTGAGAATAAATAGCTTAGTGATAGAAGAAAATGGGGAAATATGGTATAATGAAACGATAGATTTTTGAATAGGAATAAGATCATGTTTGGATTTTTTAAGAAAGATAAGGCTGTGGAAGTAGAGGTTCCGACACAGGTTCCTGCTCATATCGGCATCATCATGGATGGCAATGGCCGTTGGGCTAAAAAACGTATGCAACCGCGAGTTTTTGGACATAAGGCGGGCATGGAAGCATTGCAAACTGTGACCAAGGCAGCTAACAAACTAGGCGTTAAGGTTATTACGGTCTATGCTTTTTCTACAGAAAACTGGACCCGTCCAGATCAGGAAGTCAAGTTTATCATGAACTTGCCAGTAGAGTTTTATGATAATTATGTCCCGGAACTGCATGCGAATAATGTTAAGATTCAAATGATCGGAGAAACGGACCGCCTGCCTAAGCAAACCTTTGAAGCTCTGACCAAGGCTGAGGAATTGACTAAGAACAACACAGGTTTGATTCTTAATTTTGCTCTTAACTATGGTGGACGTGCTGAGATTACACAGGCTCTTAAGTTGATTTCTCAGGATGTTTTAGATGCCAAAATCAACCCAGGTGACATCACAGAGGAGTTGATTGGTAATTATCTTTTTACCCAGCATTTACCTAAGGAGTTACGAGACCCAGACTTGATTATCCGTACCAGTGGAGAATTGCGTTTGAGTAATTTCCTACCATGGCAGGGGGCCTATAGTGAACTCTATTTTACAGATACCTTGTGGCCTGATTTTGACGAGGCGGCCTTGCAGGAAGCCATTCTTGCCTACAATCGTCGTCATCGCCGATTTGGAGGAGTTTAGGAGGAAATATGACACAGGATTTACAGAAAAGAACCTTGTTTGCAGGGATTGCACTGGCTATTTTCCTACCGATTTTGATGATTGGGGGACTCTTGCTTCAGATAGCAATCGGAATCATAGCCATGCTAGCCATGCATGAACTTTTGAGGATGAGAGGTCTAGAGACCATGACGATGGAGGGCCTCTTGACCCTCTTTGCAACCTTTGCATTGACCATTCCCTTGGAGAATTACCTGACTTTTTTGCCAGTTGATGGGAATGTGGTTGCCTATAGTGTTTTGATTTCAATCATGTTAGGAACGACCGTTTTTAGCAAGTCTTATACGATTGAGGATGCGGTTTTCCCTCTTGCTATGAGCTTCTACGTGGGCTTTGGATTTAATGCTTTACTAGATGCTCGTGTTGCAGGTTTAGATAAGGCGCTTTTGGCCTTGTGTATCGTCTGGGCGACAGACAGTGGTGCCTATCTTGTTGGGATGAACTATGGGAAACGAAAGTTAGCACCAAGGGTATCGCCTAATAAAACCCTTGAGGGTGCCTTGGGTGGTATTTTAGGAGCGATTTTAGTAACCATTATCTTTATGATAGTTGACAGTACAGTTGCTCTTCCATATGGAATTTACAAGATGTCAGTCTTTGCTATTTTCTTTAGTATTGCTGGACAATTTGGTGATTTACTAGAAAGTTCGATCAAACGTCATTTTGGTGTTAAGGATTCTGGGAAATTTATCCCTGGACATGGTGGTGTTTTGGATCGTTTCGATAGTATGTTGCTTGTATTTCCAATCATGCACTTATTTGGACTCTTTTAATCAAAAGACGGAGGAAACGCTATGCTCGGAATTTTAACCTTTATTCTGGTTTTCGGGATTATTGTAGTGGTGCACGAGTTCGGGCACTTCTACTTTGCCAAGAAATCAGGGATTTTAGTACGTGAATTTGCCATCGGTATGGGACCTAAAATTTTTGCTCACATTGGCAAGGATGGAACGGCCTATACCATTCGAATCTTGCCTCTGGGTGGCTATGTCCGCATGGCCGGTTGGGGTGATGATACAACTGAAATCAAGACAGGAACGCCTGTTAGTTTGACACTTGCTGATGATGGTAAGGTTAAACGCATCAATCTCTCAGGTAAAAAATTGGATCAAACAGCCCTCCCTATGCAGGTGACCCAGTTTGATTTTGAAGACAAGCTCTTTATCAAAGGATTGGTTCTGGAAGAAGAAAAAACATTTGCAGTGGATCACGATGCAACGGTTGTGGAAGCAGATGGTACTGAGGTTCGGATTGCACCTTTAGATGTTCAATATCAAAATGCGACTATCTGGGGCAAACTGATTACCAACTTTGCAGGCCCTATGAATAACTTTATCTTGGGTGTCGTTGTTTTTTGGATTTTAATCTTTATGCAGGGTGGCGTCAGAGATGTTGATACCAACCAGTTCCATGTCATGCCCCAAGGGGCCTTGGCTAAGGTGGGAGTGCCAGAAACGGCACAAATTACCAAGATTGGCTCACATGAGATTAACAACTGGGAAAGCTTGATTCAGGCTGTGGAAACAGAAACCAAAGATAAGACGGCCCCGACTTTGGATGTGACTATTTCTGAAAAGGGGAGTGACAAACAAGTCACTGTTACACCCGAAGAAAGTCAAGGCCGTTACCTTCTAGGTGTTCAACCGGGAATTAAGTCAGATTTTCTATCCATGTTTGTAGGTGGATTTACAACTGCAGCCGACTCGGCTATCCGAATCCTATCAGCTCTGAAAAATCTGATTTTCCAACCGGATTTGAACAAGCTAGGTGGACCTGTTGCCATCTTTAAGGCAAGTAGTGATGCTGCTAAAAATGGAATTGAGAATGTCTTGTACTTCTTGGCAATGATTTCTATCAATATCGGGATTTTTAATCTTATTCCGATTCCAGCTCTGGATGGTGGTAAGATTGTGCTCAATATCCTGGAAGCCATCCGCCGCAAACCATTAAAACAAGAAATTGAAACCTATGTTACCTTGGCCGGAGTGGTCATCATGGTTGTCTTGATGATTGCTGTGACCTGGAATGACATTATGCGACTCTTTTTTAGATAATCGAGGAATATTATGAAACAAAGTAAAATACCTATCCCAACGCTTCGCGAAATGCCAAGCGATGCTCAAGTTATCAGCCATGCTCTTATGTTGCGTGCTGGTTATGTTCGCCAAGTATCTGCAGGTGTTTATTCTTACCTACCACTTGCTAATCGTGTGATTGAAAAAGCTAAAAATATCATGCGCCAAGAATTCGACAAGATTGGTGCCGTTGAGATGTTGGCTCCTGCCCTTCTCAGTGCAGAATTGTGGCGCGAATCAGGTCGTTACGAAACTTACGGTGAAGACCTTTACAAACTAAAAAACCGTGAAAAATCAGACTTTATCCTAGGTCCAACACACGAAGAAACCTTTACAGCTATTGTCCGTGATTCTGTTAAGTCTTACAAGCAATTGCCACTCAACCTTTACCAAATCCAGCCTAAGTATCGTGATGAAAAACGCCCACGTAATGGACTTCTTCGTACACGTGAGTTTATCATGAAGGATGCTTATAGTTTCCACGCTAACTATGATAGTTTGGATAGTGTTTATGATGAGTACAAAGCAGCCTATGAGCGTATTTTCACTCGTAGTGGTTTAGACTTCAAGGCTATTATTGGTGACGGTGGAGCCATGGGTGGTAAGGATAGCCAAGAATTTATGGCCATTACATCTGCTCGTACAGACCTTGACCGCTGGGTTGTCTTGGACAAGTCAGTTGCCTCATTTGACGAAATTCCTGATCAAGCGCAAGAAGAAATCAAGGCAGAATTGCTCAAATGGATAGTCTCTGGTGAAGATACCATTGCTTACTCAAGTGAGTCTAGCTATGCAGCTAACTTAGAAATGGCAACAAACGAGTACAAACCAAGCAACCGTGTTGTCGCTGAAGAAGAAGTTACTCGTGTTGCAACGCCAGATGTTAAATCAATTGATGAAGTTGCAGCCTTCCTCAATGTTCCAGAAGAACAAACGATTAAAACCCTCTTTTACATGGCAGATGGTGAGCTTGTTGCAGCCCTTCTAGTTGGAAATGACCAACTCAACGAAGTCAAGTTGAAAAACTACTTGGGAGCAGATTTCTTTGACGTTGCTAGCGAAGAAGAAGTGGCGAATCTTGTTCAAGCAGGATTTGGTTCACTTGGACCAGTTGGTTTGCCAGAGAATATTAAAATCATTGCAGACCGTAAGGTACAAGATGTTCGCAATGCAGTTGTCGGTGCTAACGAAGATGGCTACCACTTGACTGGTGTGAATCCAGGTCGCGATTTTACTGCAGAATATGTGGATATCCGTGAAGTTCGTGAGGGTGAAATTTCCCCAGACGGACAAGGTGTTCTTAACTTTGCGCGTGGTATCGAAATTGGTCACATCTTTAAACTCGGCACTCGCTATTCAGCAAGCATGGGAGCAGATGTTTTGGATGAAAATGGCCGTGCTGTGCCAATCATCATGGGATGTTACGGTATCGGTGTCAGCCGTCTCCTTTCAGCAGTGATGGAGCAACACGCTCGCCTCTTTGTTAACAAAACACCAAAAGGTGAATACCGTTACGCTTGGGGAATCAACTTCCCTAAAGAATTGGCGCCATTTGATGTGCACTTGATTACTGTTAATGTCAAGGACGAAGAAGCACAAGCCTTGACAGAAAAGCTTGAAGCAAGCTTGATGGGAGCTGGTTATGAAGTCTTGACAGATGACCGTAACGAACGTGTCGGAGTTAAATTTAGCGACAGTGACTTGATTGGATTGCCAATCCGTATCACTGTTGGGAAGAAAGCGGCCGATGGCATCGTAGAAGTGAAGATTAAAGCGACTGGTGACACCATCGAGGTTCATGCAGATAACTTGCTTGAAACGCTTGAAATTCTCAGCAAGAAATAAAAACTATAATCAGAAGAAAAACAAGGAAAAAATGTAACTAGTTTTTACCTTGTTTTTTCTGTATAATGGGAAAAATGAGTAGATAAAGAGGTAAATGTATGCTAAGATTTCCAAAGGATTTTGTCTGGGGATCCTCTACTTCTGGACCACAAACAGAAGGACGTGTAGCTGGTGACGGTAAGGGAGATAATCTCTGGGATTATTGGTACCAAGTGGAGCCAAACCGTTACTATAATGGGATTGGTCCAGATAAGACATCGACCTTTTATGAAAATTGGGAACAGGATATCGACCTCCTGTTAGAAACTGGTCACACGGCCTTTCGAACTTCTATTCAGTGGTCACGGATTTTTCCACAAGGACGTGGAAAAGTCAATTCTCAGGGTGTAGATTTTTACCGTAAGGTTTTTGAGGCTATTAAGGCCAAAGGGATTCGTCTGTTAGTCAATCTTTATCATTTTGATTTGCCTTTTGCCCTTCAAGAGGATGGGGATGGTTGGGAAAATAAGGCGACAGTCTCAGCCTATGAAGACTATGCTCGTTTTTGTTTTGAGACTTATGGAGATTTAGTGGATCAATGGATTACCTTTAACGAGCCAATCGTTCCAGTAGAATTTGGCTATTTTTACGATGCCCATTATCCACATAAGGTGGATGCAGAGGTAGCGGTTAAAGTAGCTTATTATACACAATTGGCCAGCAGTCGGGCGGTTAAGGCCTGTCATGAACTCTTGCCTGATTCCAAGATTGGGATTGTCTTAAACTTGACACCGGCTTATCCACGTAGCCAGCATCCTGCTGATGTCAAGGCGGCTCGTATTGCGGACCTTTTTCAGGCCCAATCTTTCTTAGATCCGTCTGTTTTGGGGACTTATCCACAGGAGTTGGTAGAAATCTTGCATGAATACGGGCTCTTGCCTGATGCTACAGAGGAGGAGTTGGAGCTCATTCGTGACAATACGGTGGACTTCCTTGGTGTCAACTACTATCAACCTTTGCGTGTTATGGCTCCTCGATTTGCGAAGCATCCAGAGAGTCCACTCTTACCAGAACATTTTTATGAGCCTTATGTGATGCCTGGACGTAAAATTAATCCTCACCGTGGCTGGGAGATTTATGAGCAAGGGATTTATGACATTGCCCAAAATATCAAGGAAAACTATGGCAATATTGAGTGGATGTTGACAGAGAATGGTATGGGTGTTGAAGGGGAAGAAAAATTCCGTGAGAATGGAATGATTCAAGATGATTACCGTATTGACTTTGTAAAAGGTCATCTTCGCGAACTTTACCGTGCTATTGAAGACGGAGCCAATTGTAAGGGCTACTTAATTTGGACCTTTATTGACTGTTGGTCATGGCTCAACAGCTATAAAAATCGCTATGGTTTGGTTGAATTGGACTTGAAAACGCAAGAACGCCGTCTGAAGAAATCAGGGCACTGGTTCAAGGAATTAAGCGATAATAATGGATTTTAAAAAGGACTCTGACTGATTATCCTAATTGGTCAGAGTTTTTTGTTTACAAGAAGTTAATGTGAACTATACCAATTTTTACTCTTGACAAGTGAAAAAAACAAGTATATACTGTTTTTGCTGATTCTATAAAAGAAGAATTAGACTATACCAATTTTAAGGAGAAAGCACAGCTTGTCTGTGTCGTATATACTATGTGTGGAATTGTTGGTGTTGTTGGAAACACAAATGCAACTGATATTTTGATTCAAGGGCTTGAAAAGCTTGAATACCGTGGCTATGATTCTGCGGGAATTTTTGTCCTAGGTGGTGCTGAAAATCATCTGGTCAAGGCGGTTGGCCGTATTGCAGAATTGTCTGCTAAGACAGCTGGTGTGGAGGGAACAACTGGTATTGGACATACTCGTTGGGCGACTCACGGAAAACCAACGGAAGACAATGCTCACCCACACCGCTCTGAGACTGAACGTTTTGTCTTGGTGCATAACGGGGTGATTGAGAACTATCTTGAAATCAAGGAAGAATACCTTGCGGGGCACAACTTCAAAGGGCAAACAGATACGGAAATCGCCGTTCACTTGATCGGAAAATTTGCGGAAGAAGATGGCTTGTCAGTTCTTGAAGCTTTCAAAAAAGCTCTTCACATCATCCGTGGTTCTTATGCTTTTGCCTTGGTTGACTCACAAGATCCTGAAGTTATCTACGTAGCTAAGAATAAATCACCACTTTTGATTGGTCTTGGAGAAGGCTATAACATGGTCTGTTCAGATGCTATGGCTATGATTCGTGAGACTAATCAATATATGGAAATTCATGACCAAGAGTTGGTAATCGTCAAGGCAGATAGCGTAGAAGTTCAAGACTATGATGGCAATCGTCGTGAACGTGCTAGCTATACTGCAGAACTTGACTTGTCAGATATCGGTAAGGGAACTTATCCTTACTACATGCTCAAGGAAATTGACGAGCAACCAACGGTTATGCGGAAACTTATCCAAGCCTACACAGATGAGGCTGGTCAAGTTGTCGTAGCCCCAGCTATTATCAAGGCTGTTCAAGACGCAGACCGTATCTACATCCTTGCAGCTGGAACATCTTACCACGCAGGATTTGCTTCTAAGAAAATGTTGGAAGAATTGACAGATACGCCAGTTGAACTTGGAATCTCATCTGAGTGGGGCTACGGTATGCCACTTCTCAGCAAGAAACCACTTTTCATCTTTATCAGCCAGTCTGGTGAAACAGCGGATAGCCGTCAGGTTTTGGTCAAGGCTAATGAAATGGGAATCCCAAGCTTGACAGTGACAAATGTCCCAGGTTCAACCCTTTCACGTGAAGCTAACCATACCATGCTCCTTCACGCAGGTCCTGAAATTGCCGTAGCCTCAACCAAGGCCTATACAGCGCAAATTGCAGCCCTTGCCTTCCTTGCAAAAGCAGTCGGAGAAGCAAATGGCAATGCCAAAGCGCAAGCCTTTGATTTAGTTCATGAGTTGTCAATCGTAGCTCAGTCTATCGAATCAACTCTTTCAGAGAAAGAAACCATTGAAGTCAAGGTTCGTGAGCTACTTGAAACAACTCGTAACGCCTTTTACATCGGACGTGGTCAAGATTACTACGTAGCCATGGAAGCAAGTCTCAAACTTAAAGAGATTTCTTACATCCAGTGTGAAGGCTTTGCGGCAGGAGAACTCAAGCACGGAACTATTGCCTTGATTGAAGAAGGAACACCTGTTTTGACTCTCTTGTCAGATCCAGTCCTTGCCAACCACACTCGTGGAAATATCCAAGAGGTGGCAGCCCGTGGTGCAAAAGTCCTCACTATCGCAGAAGAAAATGTTGCTAAAGAGACAGACGATATCGTCCTTACGACTGTACACCCTTACCTCTCACCAATTTCAATGGTCGTACCAACACAATTGGTCGCTTACTTTGCAACCCTCCACCGTGGTCTTGATGTGGACAAACCACGTAACCTTGCTAAATCAGTAACGGTAGAATAGAATCTATGAATATACGGGCGTAAAGCCATAGGTTTATCCTATAAGGTTTTACAGCCTATTTTTTATGTTACAAATGATGATAGGGGTTTACTTTTCAATAATTATAGCAGATTGAATTTAGAACAGTACACAGGAATACTAAAATATTTCTAGAAATTAATTTGAATTTTCCAATTGATTTGTTCGTATCTTATTTCAAACTACTATAAAAAGAGGAAGCTGGGCAAAAACTCAATTTGAAGAGAAAATTCAGTAAATCTTTCCATGATAAAACGCATCATATTAAGGTTTTGTACACCTGATATGATGCGTTTTATCATTTTTAAGCCTTTTTGCCCAGCCTCGTCAAAAGTAAAGTTTTGGCACAAAATCTGTGACAAAACTTTAGTTTTAAAGGTTTTTAACTTTGTATATACTAGTTTTAAGAAAAGGAGGATGATCCTAATGGAAGAAAAAGTATCATTGAAAGTCAGAGTTCAAAAACTAGGGACATCGCTTTCAAATATGGTTATGCCCAATATTGGAGCATTTATTGCTTGGGGAGTGTTGACTGCCCTCTTTATCGCTGATGGCTATCTGCCAAATGAACAGTTAGCTACTGTTGTTGGTCCTATGTTAACGTATTTATTGCCAATCCTGATTGGTTACACAGGTGGATATATGATCCATGGTCAACGTGGTGCCGTTGTAGGAGCTATTGCTACTGTTGGTGCAATCACAGGTTCTAGTGTTCCTATGTTTATCGGAGCTATGGTAATGGGCTCACTGGGAGGATGGACTATCAAGAAATTTGATGAAAAGTTCCAGGAAAAAATTCGTCCCGGATTTGAAATGTTAGTTAATAATTTCTCAGCTGGTCTCGTTGGTTTTGCATTATTGCTTTTGGCTTTCTACGCAATCGGTCCAGTCGTATCGACTCTTACTGGAGCTGTTGGGAATGGTGTTGAGGCTATTGTTAATGCTCGCCTCCTTCCTATAGCTAATATTATCATCGAACCGGCTAAAGTCCTTTTCCTCAATAATGCCCTCAATCATGGCATTTTTACTCCTCTGGGAGTAGAACAGGTAGCTCAAGCTGGTAAGTCAATTCTCTTCCTATTGGAAGCTAATCCTGGACCAGGCCTGGGAATTCTATTAGCTTATGCTGTATTCGGTAAAGGTTCTGCTAAATCTTCTTCTTGGGGGGCAATGCTTATTCATTTCTTCGGAGGGATTCATGAAATTTACTTTCCTTATGTTATGATGAAGCCTACTCTATTTTTAGCTGCTATGGCAGGAGGTATCTCTGGAACTTTTACTTTTCAACTCTTAGACGCTGGTCTTAAATCTCCAGCTTCACCAGGTTCTATTATTGCGATTATGGCTACGGCGCCAAAAGGCGTTTGGCCCCATCTAAATGTTCTTCTAGGTGTTTTAGTGGCAGCAGTTGTTTCTTTCCTTGTAGCAGCCCTTATTCTTCATGCAGACAAGTCAACTGAGGATTCGCTCGAAGCTGCTCAGGCGGCTACCCAAGCAGCTAAGGCTCAGTCTAAAGGTCAGTTAGTATCAACTTCTGTTGATGCAGTTGTTTCGACAGACTCAGTGGAAAAAATCATTTTCGCCTGCGATGCTGGTATGGGAAGCTCTGCTATGGGAGCTAGTATTCTTCGAGATAAGGTTAAAAAAGCAGGTCTAGAGATTCCAGTATCTAATCAGGCAATCTCAAATTTGCTTGATACACCAAAAACATTAATTGTTACTCAGGAAGAACTGACACCAAGAGCTAAAGACAAGAGTCCAAGTGCTATTCATGTTTCTGTTGATAATTTCTTAGCGTCCCCTCGTTATGATGAAATTGTAGCTTCATTAACAGGAGCTTCTCCAATAGCAGAAATTGAAGGAGATATATCAACTTCAGCATCAGTAGATAGTCAGGAAATTGACCCTAACCATATTGATGCTGTAGTAGTTGCTTATGGTAAAGCACAGGGATCTGCAACTATGGGCTGTGAAACGATTCGGGCTATCTTTAGAAACAAGAATATTCGTATTCCAGTTTCTACTGCCAAAATTTCAGAATTAGGTGAATTTAATTCTAAAAACATAATGATTGTAACAACTATTTCTTTACAGGCAGAAGTGCAGCAAACAGCACCGAATTCTCAATTTCTTATTGTGGATAGTTTAGTAACAACACCAGAATATGACAAAATGGCTGTTAGAATGTACAAATAGAACTAGAGGTTTCTAAATTACGAATGCTATTAACCAAACGAGAAGAACAATTATTGAAGGCTTTCCTACATGTAGGGAAGCTTTCAATGCAAGACATGACTGAAATCTTACAGGTTTCATCTAGAACAATTTATCGAACTTTATCAGATTTGACAGATAGCATGGAGCAATATGGAATCGAAATAACGAAGCATGGGAAATACTATATTTTGACTGGAGAGTTGGATGATTTGCCGACAGAACTTGAAGTGTTAGTTGAGTATAGTCCCCAAGAAAGACAAGAGTTGATTACCTATCGCCTTCTGACTGAGAGTGGTTTTGTCACCAATGAAGCATTGCAAGAGTGCATGAAAGTCAGTAATGTAACTATTATTCAGGATATTTCAGATATTGATAAGCGTCTTTTAGACTTTGATCTGAAAATTGAACGACAAAAAGGTTATCGTATTTCTGGTGATTCAGTTGGTAAGAGAAGATTTTTGGCTATTTTACTGACAAACTGTATCTCAGTAGCAGATTTTTCAACCGGTAATTTTGGGAGCTTTGATATTTTAGAAGCAGATAGAACTAGGCTGGCCAGTCAGATTGTTAATAAGCAACTGTCAGGTTTTCCAGATATGGATGCTAGGATGAAGATGTTTTTTGCGATCTTGTTATCTCTTATAGGTCAGGAGCAAAACATTGAAAATTCACCTAATACTAGTAAGCAGGCTTTGGAAATTTCTCAAAAAATTTTTCAAGCTTACTCTAAGCAGACTGCACAATTTTATAGTATTCAGGAAATTATCTATTTTGCGAGCATCTTGGATGAATTAATCATTAAACGTCAGGACAATCCGCTCTTTACGGAGAAATTTGATGGTGAATTTTTCTACAATATTTCAAATCTGATTGATACGGTTTCCATGTATACCAAGATTGACTTTTTTAAGGACAAGGTTTTATTCAATTTTCTTTTCCATCATATTCGGCTCAGTTTAGGCGTCCCTATCCTTTTTCAGGGTGAAAATTTGCCAGAATCTGTCCAGATTTTAGTTGAAAGGAATAAATTTCTTTATACAGTCATCAGTCTTTTAGTAAATGATATTTTTCCGAAATATCTTCATACAGAGTATGAGTATGGCATGATTGCCCTACATTTTATCTCTAGCTTAGGCCGTAGTCCAGAGATTTATCCAGTCCGTGTTTTGCTTTTAACGGATGAACGTCGGGTCACTAGAGATTTATTAGTCAGTAAAATTAAGAGTGTTGCTCCTTTTGTAGAGTTGATAGATATTCAGTCTCTAGTAGATTACCACAGTATTGATCTCAGTCAGTATGATTATATTTTATCTACCAAGCCGCTGACTAATCAGGAAATCGATGTAATTTCTAGTTTTCCAACCGTCAAAGAACTGCTTGAATTACAGGAACGACTTCAGTATGTACAGGCACATCGTACAATTGTCGCGCGTGATGCTATCGCTCCAGAGAAAAGTTATGACTTGCAAGATTATTTAATATCTAGTAGTCAGCTTTTGAGTCAATTCGAGTTGGTTCAATTGGAGAATAATCAATCATTTGAGCACACGGTAGAACAAATCATCCAATATCAGAAGAATGTGAGTGACAGAGATTACCTAACAAGAAAATTGTTATCTCACTTCCAGAATAGTCCTATGGCTATTCCTAATACTGGTCTGGTGCTTTTACATAGTCAGTCTAGCAAAGTAACAACAAATAGTTTTACTATGTTTGAACTCAAACTACCTATCTCCGCATTGTCAATGAAACGAGAGGAAGAAGAGGTCAAAAGGTGTCTGCTAATGCTAATGTCTAAAGAAGCTAGCGAGGAAGCGAGAGATTTAATGACAGCTATCAGTCAGTCGATTATTGAAAATCATCTTTATACAGAGATTTACAAGACGGGAAATCAATCCATTATTTATCAGATGCTAAATACTATTTTTAACGAAAAAATTAAGAAATTGGAGAACTAATATGAAACTTGAAAAACATTTGATTAAGCTTAATAAACAATTTTCTAACAAGGAGGAAGCTATTTGTTATTGTGGGCAAGTTCTTTATGAGGGTGGATATGTTAATGAAGACTATATTGAAGCCATGATTGAGCGAGATAAAGAGCTATCTGTTTACATGGGTAACTTTATCGCCATACCGCATGGAACAGATGCAGCAAAAAATGATGTCCTCAAGTCTGGTATTACAGTCGTTCAAGTCCCTAGAGGGGTTGATTTTGGGAATGTATCTAACCCTCAAGTGGCAACGGTTCTTTTTGGTATTGCTGGTATTGGTAATGAACACTTAGAAATTATTCAGAAAATTTCTATCTTCTGTGCAGATGTAGATAATGTTCTTAAACTAGCAGATGCTCAGTCAAAAGAGGAAGTATTGCGCTTATTTGATGCTGTTGAATAATTGAATTTAGTCATTTGTTATCTAGTATATATGTCCCTCAAATAGGAAAAGGAGAAATTGAATGAAACATTCTGTTCATTTTGGTGCCGGTAATATCGGTCGTGGTTTTATAGGTGAAATTCTATTTAAAAATGGTTTCCATATTGATTTTGTGGATGTCAATAATCAGATAATTCATGCTCTAAATGAAAAGGGCAAGTATGAAATTGAAATTGCACAGAAAGGACAGTCTCGTATAGAAGTAACTAATGTGGCTGGCATTAATAGCAAAGAAGACCCTGAGCAAGTCATTGAAGCGATTCAAAAGACGGATATTATTACTACTGCAATCGGACCTAATATACTCCCTTTTATCGCTGAACTTCTAGCCAAAGGAATCGAAGCTCGCCGAGTTGCAGGAAATACACAGGCATTGGATGTTATGGCCTGTGAAAATATGATTGGCGGGTCTCAATTTCTTTATCAAGAAGTCAAGAAATATTTAAGTCCGGAAGGTTTGACATTTGCTGATAACTACATAGGTTTTCCAAATGCTGCAGTAGACAGGATTGTTCCAGCACAAAGTCACGAAGATTCCCTTTTTGTTGTGGTCGAACCCTTTAATGAATGGGTCGTGGAAACCAAGCGTCTTAAAAATCCAGATTTACGTCTAAAAGATGTGCATTATGAAGAAGATTTAGAACCCTTTATTGAGCGAAAACTTTTTTCAGTCAATTCTGGACATGCAACTTCAGCTTACATTGGTGCGCATTATGGTGCCAAGACAATTTTGGAAGCTCTTCAAAATCCTAATATCAAATCTCGGATTGAATCTGTATTAACTGAAATTCGGAGTCTCTTGATTGCCAAATGGAACTTTGATAAAAAAGAATTGGAGAATTATCACAAAGTCATTATAGAACGGTTTGAAAATCCTTTCATAGTGGACGAGGTTAGTCGCGTAGCTCGTACTCCAATCCGAAAATTAGGCTATAATGAACGATTCATCCGGCCGATACGTGAATTGAAAGAACTCAGTTTGTCATATAAAAACCTACTTAAAACAGTTGGCTATGCCTTTGACTATCGCGATGTAAATGATGAAGAAAGTATTCGATTAGGTGAATTGTTGGCTAAACAATCAGTCAAAGATGTTGTTATACAAGTTACAGGTTTAGACGACCCAGAATTGATTGAGCAAATTGTAGAGTATATTTAATCTTTTTCGAAAATCTCTTCAAATCAGGTTAGCATCCATCTGCAACCTCAAAACAGTATTTTGAGCTGACTTCATCAGTTCTATCTACCACCTCAAAGCAGTGCTTTGAGCTGACTCCGTCAGTCTTATCTGCAACCTCAAAACAGTGCTTTGAGCAGCCTGCGGCTAGCTTCCTAGTTTGCTCTTTGATTTTCATTGAGTATTAGAATAATTTTTCAAATTGGAGGACAGAGTAGATAGGGATAATGGATATGGTAGAATTGGGAATTTCAACATTTGGGGAAACAACGGAGCTTGAAGGGATTGGGCAAACTTACAGTCATGACGAACGCATTCGCCAGTTGCTAGCAGAGGTTGAACTGGCTGACAAGGTTGGTTTGGATGTGTATGGGATTGGTGAGCACCATCGAGAGGATTTTGCAGTATCAGCCCCAGAGATTGTCCTGGCAGCTGGGGCAGTCAATACCAAGAAAATCCGTTTGACCAGTGCAGTCAGCATTCTCTCGAGTATGGATCCGATTCGCTTATTCCAACAATATGCCACTATCGATGCTTTGTCAAATGGACGTGCGGAGATTATGGCTGGAAGGGGTTCTTTCACGGAATCATTTCCTCTGTTTGGCTATGATTTGAAAGACTACGAAGCCCTTTTTGATGAGAAATTAGACTTGCTCCAGTTAGTCAATGAAAAGACAAAGCTAGACTGGAAAGGTCGATTGACCCAAACGATTGCTGGTAAAGAAGTTTATCCTCGTCCAGTTCAGGACAAATTACCCTTGTGGATAGTGACAGGTGGTCATGTCGAATCAACAGTAAAGATTGCTCAGGCAGGCCTACCGATTGTCTATGCCATTATTGGTGGTAACCCTCGTTATTTTAAAAAGTTGATTCAGGCTTATCGTGAGATTGGGAGCGAAGCAGACCATGCCAGTCAGGAACTAAAGGTTGGGGTCCATTCTTGGGGTTGGATTGCTGAAGATGGCGAGCAGGCTGTGAAAGATTATTTCCATCCGACCAAGCAAGTAGTGGATGCTATTTCCAAAGACCGTCCACACTGGCAAGAATTGCGTTATAAGCAATATTTGGAGCAGGTAGGATCAAATGGCGCCATGTTTGTGGGCAATCCAGATCAGGTGGCCGAAAAATTGATTCGCATGATTGAAGACTTAGGTTTGGACCGCTTCATGCTCCATCTACCGCTTGGTTCCATGCCTCATGAACAAGTCCTGAGAGCTATTGAACTCTTCGGCACACAAGTGGCTCCCAAAGTCCGGGCTTACTTTGCCATGAAAGAGGCTTAATAAAAAATACTAATCAGGCTGATAAAAAATCTATATAACAACTATTTTAAAAAAGCAATAAACAGAAAAAAATCTCTGAAAANNTTTTCAGAGATTTTTTTCTCTATTGATATAAACAATCCCAATCAAGTCGATAGTCAATATATATTGGGAAAAGGTCAAAAGGAGTGGTAAGATGGTTTCAATCCAAATGGAAGGAGAGAAGTATGACAAGTAAAAGAGAGCTAGTTTTTAGAGCTATTCGAGGAGAAGAGGTGGAACGGGTTCCTGTTGGCTTTTGGTTTCATTTTGTAACACTGGAGGAAAAAGGACAAGGTTTAAATAATCCACGTATCTTTCAAAAAAGTGTAGAGGGACATCGGAAGTACGTTGAAAGAATCCATCCTGATTTTGTCAAAATGATGAGTGACGGATTTTTCATTTATCCAAGTAATGTCTACAGTCCTAAGGTTACAAGTCTTCAGGAGTTAGCTTCTATTGAGTCGATTGGTGAAAACCATCCTTGGATTCAGCAACAAGTAGAAGTGGTAGAGGCTATTCGAGCAACCTTCACTGAGGACATTGCATCATTTTACAATATTTTTTCTCCGATCTCCTATTTGAAAAGGTGGTTTCGTACAGAGACTTCTAGAGGTGATAAGGAGGTTTCAGATCTTTTTCTTGAAAATCCAGAGCTATTCAGGAATGTTTTAGACGTGATAGCTGAGGATATCGCTATCCTAACTAAAAAAATCATTCAGGATGGTGGAGCAGATGGAATCTATCTCAGTACACAAGAAATTCAGGATGAGCGCATCACAGCAGAATTGTATCAGACCTATATTGAGCCAAGTAACATAAAGGTTTTAGAAGCTGCCAATCAGGTAGGTGGGGTAAATATCCTGCATATCTGCGGTTTCCAAGGTGCCAGTAACAATGTGACTATTTTCAAAGATTATCCAGCCCAGGTTTTCAATTGGGCAACCCACCATGAAGCAGTCAGTTTACCTCAAGGTCAGGAGCTATTTCATGGCAAAGCGGTCTTGGGTGGTTTTGAAAATGGGAAGCAGAGCCTGCTTTATGGAGGTAGAAAGGCTGCACTACAAGAGGAAACCAAACGATTGTTGGCTGAAGCTGGGACTAGAGGAGTCCTTCTTGGAGCGGATTGCACGGTTCCAGATGACTTTGAATTAGAAAGATTGGACTGGATTCGTCAGGCTGCTATGTTAGAATAGGAGAGCCTTATGAAAAGAAAAAAGTGGCTATTGGTAGGGACGGCCCTCGGATTTGTCATCTTACTTGCGATCAGTCTTACAAAGGGACTTGCTTGTAAGGAAGGGCCAAGATGTCATGGGATTCAGGATTTTCAGAAGAGAAGTCTTCCCTTTATTCAAACCAATGATATTGCCAGTGTTTTATTAGTTGAAAAAGAAAGAAATGGAAAATAGAGATGTCAGAAAAAAGAGACTGGGTTTTAAAAGCATTTAGAGGAGAAGTGGTTGGCCGTGTACCTGTAGGTTTTTGGCACCACTTTACATCAGAAGAGGAATGGTTAAAGGGATTTTCCAATCCTGTGATTATTGAAAAGAACATACAAGGTCACAAACGTTTTATCCGTGACCTACATCCAGACTTTATCAAGTTGATGAGTGATGGCTATTTTGCTTATCCAAATCCAGTTATTGCTAAAGGGAAGTCACTCCAAGAGCTGTCGGAGGTTCAACCTCTGGGTAAAGATCATCCGTGGATTAGAGAGCAGGTAGAATTAGTGAAGAAGATTAAGCAGGAGTTTACGGAAGATATTGTTGCTATTTACAATATTTTTGCGCCTGTGACCTACCTCAAATGGTTACTTGGAGAAGTGTCTGGTGGAGATGATCTCATTGCAGATTTCTTAGTTCAAGATTCTCAGAAATTGAAAAAAGTCCTTGATGTGATTGCGCAAGATATCGCTAGCTTGAGTCAAGCTATTATTAAAGATGCAGGAGTAGATGGTATTTATCTCAGTGTGCAAAGTATTCAGGATGCGCGTGTTTCTGCTGAAGCCTATCAGGAGATTATTGAGCCGAGTGAACTGACTGTTTTAAATGCGGCTAAGTCGGTTGGTGGGGTAAATATCCTTCATATCTGTGGCTATGAAGGAGCTCGAAACGATATTCATATCTTTGCAGACTATCCAGCTCATGTTTTTAACTGGGCAGTTGGTCCAGAAGGGATTAGTCTAAAAGAAGGTCGTGAGATTTTCAAGGGTCGTGCTGTTCTGGGAGGATTTGAAAACGGTAAAGATGGCCTTCTCTATCGAGGCAGTAAGGAAGAAATTCAGGCTGAAACCAAACGATTGGTAGAAGAAACAGGGAAAGATGGCCTCATACTTGGAGCAGATTGTACCATTCCAAACGATATTGCAGTGGAGCGTATCCAGTGGGTGAGAGAAGCAGTAGCTAAATAAAGGAGAAGAATATGAGTAAGAAAACATGGATTGTTGGTGGAGTTGCGGTTGTGGCAGTGCTTGGAGCAACGATTATTGGTAGGACTTTGTCGGGAGCATCTGCTAAAGGTGCAGATGCAGCTTCGTCTGGACAAGTAACAACTTTAAAAGTTGCCCATACTCAAAACTATGTCCCTTATGATTTTATTGACGAAAAAGGGGAATCAGATGGTTATGAAGTCGCTGTTTTAAAGGCGGTGGATGAGAAATTAGCAGATTATAAATTTGAGTATACTGGAACTAGTGATGATGATCTCTTGATTGGACTTGAGTCTGGCAAGTACGATATTGGAACTAAAGGTGCTTGGTATACAGATGAACGGGCTAAGAAATTCATTATTCCATCTGAGCCAGTAGGAGCCAGCATTATTGGTTTTACTGTCAGAAAAGGAGATGAAGCTAAATATAAGAATATTGATGATTTCGCCAAAAATAAAGGGAAATTAGTACCCATCTCTCCTCAAAATGCCCAGTGGAATGTGATTAATAGCTATAATGACAAGCACAAGGATACACCAATTGAGTTGACAGCTGCTGAATCTTTCAAGGTGGCAGATGCTTATGCTTGGGTTTTAGAAGGACGTTATGATGCTTTCTTTGACATCAAGTTGTCTTTTGAAAAAGCAGTGACAGCAGAGGATGGTTCTTACCACCAATATGCGGACAAACTTAGCTGGTTCCCTTATAAAGGAATTCCAACCTATCCCTTGATTCACCGTGATGAAAAGGGTGAGAAGTTTGCTAAAGAGTATGAAAAAGCGATTAAAGAATTAAAAGAAGATGGAACTCTAGCTAAACTTTCTCAAAAATACTTCAAAGAAGATGTTTTTAGCTACGTTGATAAAGATTAGATGAGCAATCAGGCGTGTTATACTCTTCGAAAATCTCTTCAAACCACGTCAACGTCGCCTTGCCGTAGGTATGGTTACTGACTTTGTCAGTTCTATCCACAACCTCAAAACACTGTTTTGAGCAATATGCGGCTAGTTTCCTAGTTTGCTTTTTGATTTTCATTGAGTATTAGAAAGAGGTTTACATGGTTTCATATGATTTTTCAAGAGTGTTCCAATTTTTACCAACCTTATGGCAGGCTCTTCCTATGACCTTGTCCATTCTCTTTTTTACTACAGTCCTCGGTTCCCTTTTCGGTGGCTTACTGGCTTGGGCTCAAGTGGGAGAAGACAAGACTTTTGCAGGTCTTTCTAAGGGCTATATTTTCACTCTTCGCTGTACTCCCCCTATTGTTTTACTATTCCTTGTCTTTTATGGTTTACCTGAATTTTTAAAATGGTGGCTGAATTTAGATATCAACAACTGGTCTAAGACGGTCTTCGTCTTATTCACCATGGTCTTGCTATTTGCGGCTATCATTGCAGAAGTATTTAAGGCGTCCTATCAGGCAATTCCCAAAGGTCAGATGGAAGCTGGAGTCAGTATTGGTCTGACCCCTAGTCAGACATTTTGGAGAATCATTTTTCCTCAGGCTTTTCAAGTGGCTCTTCCAAATATGACGACCGCTATTCTAAATTTGATGCGGGACGCTTCCCTAGCCTATACGATTGGTTTTGTGGATGTCATGGGAGCTGGGAATCTCTTAATCAGTCGCAATTTGGGGAATTACTCTCTTGAAACCTATACAGCGGTTGCCATTATTTATTGGGGTGTAGCCTTGGCTGTTTCCTTCTTGAGTCGCTTGTTAGAAAAATCTTTGGAAACGAAAGGGAGATAGGATATGGATTTAGACTATATTGCGAAAACTTTTTTAGAGACCTTAAAAGGGGTGCCAACCACCTTAATCATTATGATTGTAGCCATGGTCTTAAGTTTTGGACCAGCCTTGTTTTTAGCTCTGGGACAAATATATAAAGTCAAAGGTGTTCGAACTTTCTCTCTCGTGTATCTAGCTTTTATAAGAGCAACACCTCCGATTTTGCTGATTCTTTTCTTTTATAGTTTGTTTCCGAGTTTGCTCAATCAATTTCTCAAAAGCATAGGGAGTGATGTTGATATCTTTAAACTCAATCCGATCTATTATGCTTTTATTATCTATAGTTTGATGACAACAGGTAGTTTATCAGAAATCTTACGTTCGGCTATTTTGACTGTGGATAAGGGACAATTAGAAGCTGCACAAGCGATTGGTTTAACCACTAGTCAGGCTTATGTGAGGATTGTTTTTCCACAGGCCTTGCAATCAGCCTTGCCCAATCTGGCTAATCTAGTCATAAATATTGTAAAAGGAACCTCTTTGGTCTTTGTGATGACCATTAAGGATATTACAGCCATTGCCCGTGTTGAAGCGTCTTATGGTTATCAGTATTTTGAATCCTATTTTGTGATCTTTTTACAGTACATTCTTATTTGCGGATTGATTCAATGGGGCTTTTCAATCTTAGAGAAACGCTATATTCAAAGAAAAAAGGGACAAGTAGTGCCCAGTACAGGTTTAGCATAGGAGGAGACAATGTTACAAGTAGAACATGTTGCAAAAAAATTTGGAGACAGACAAGTCCTGGAAGATGTTAATCTCAAGGTCAACCAAGGGGATGTGGTTGTAATATTGGGGCCATCTGGATCAGGTAAAACGACTTTTCTCAGATGTCTCAATCATTTAGAAAAAGCCGATAGTGGCTCTTTGAAGCTTGCTGATAAAGAATACGACCTTGGAAAATTGACTAAAAAAGATATTTTAGAAATTCGCAAGAAGACTGCTTTCGTTTTTCAACATTATAATTTATTTGCTAATAAAACGGCCTTGGAAAATATTTTGGAGGGCTTGATTATTGCTCGGAAAATTCCTAAGGAAGAAGCAACAAAACGTGCGGAAGCTGCCTTAGAAAAAGTTGGTTTACTAGCTTATAAAGCTTACTATCCCTCTCAGCTTTCTGGAGGCCAGCAACAACGAATCGGTATTGCGCGTGCCATTGCTGTGAAACCAGAGGTCATTTTATTAGATGAGCCAACATCGGCCTTGGATCCAGAGTTGGTAGGGGATGTTTTAGATGTTTTAAAACAGTTAGCTAAAGAAGGAGTTACTATGGTAGTAGTGACTCATGAGATGGGTTTTGCTAGAGATGTAGCCAATCATGTTATTTTTATGGACGGTGGGAAAATTGTTGAAGAAAATAATGCCCATGATTTCTTTAGTCGTCCAAAAGAAGAACGAACCAAGCAATTTTTGGCACGAATACTCTCGGATGCGACCTATAGTGTAGAATATATGATTTGATAGATAGACTTATCAGGGCAAAAATCAATCCCCCGAGCGTTAAGGCTTGGGGGATAGTTCTATAGGAGGGCTAGTTTAGTTCTCTTTTTTATTTTTTAGTAAGAAACCGAGACCAAGGAGCGCAAGGAGGCTGATTCCTGCAAATAGGAGTTTGTTTTCGTTTTTGATTCCTGTATTTGGAAGTTCAGCTTGTTTATCTGGGGTTGCAGGTATATTTTCCTTGCTAGAGCTTTCTACCGATTCGTTTCGAACCGCTTCTTTTACAGATGATGCTTGTGCTTCTTGTGCTGGTTGTGAAGCTTGTGAACCAGTTGTAGCTTGGCTAGGTTTATTTTCTGAATCAGCTACTGTTGCAGATGGTTTAGTAGAATCAGGTTTAGCTTGTGGAGCTGGATCTTGATGTGCAGGGAGAGAAGCTTCATTTTGATGTTCAGGCTTGGAAGGGCTTGAGTCTGGTTTCTCTTCTGCAGTTGACTCATGGCTAGTTCCATTTTGAGAGACTCGAAGAACAGTAGCTGTAAGGGCATTCAATTTCAAGCCTTTTTCAGTCCATTCAAGTCCTTTCGGGTTGGCAATTCCGACTGGTCCTGCTTGGTTCTCATCTGCCAAAACTTCAGCATTTCTTAGATGGGCAAAGGCAGTTCCCAAATTAAATTCGCGAGCTTTTTCGTCCGCATTGACAAAGACTGCGTAGATATCACCGTTTGGAGCAGTGATTTGGTAGCCAATCACTACATCCTCTTTTTCTACACCATTTTGACCTGGGACAGTGATGAGGTGGACACGGTCTTTAATATCTTGGAGACTCTTAAGTCGGAAGGCATCTGTAGATTGACGAAGGGCAATCAAACCTTTCATGTAGTCACGGCTCTTGACATTTTCAGGATATGCTTTTCCATCTGTAGCCTTAGTCCAGTCAAACTTGTTGACTGCATCGCTAGAATCGTAAGAGTCATGGATGAAGTAAGGATAGTCAAACGGATTGCCATCCTTATCACGCAACAAGTGAGATTTGTTTGGTTGTTTGTCCTCTGCTACTGGAGTCTTGTAGGCTGGGTCACGGAATTGTTTAGTACGTCCATATTCCTGACCGGAGTGGATAAATGGAGTTCCTTGAGCTGTCAAGACCATGAGATTTCCAAGTCGTAAACGACGGTGGATTTCAGCATAGTTCTCAGCCTTGCTTGGGTCTTTTTTGATAGACTGGGCAATGATGTCAAAGAGGGTCAAGTTATCATGGGCTGCGATGTATTGGATGACATCTCCAGGACTGTCTGCTTCAAAGTTGGTTGGTTGAGCAATGAGATTTTTGAAGACAGTGTTGACATCACGCTTGCCACCTGTGATAAAGGCAGGTTGACCTTCGTTTGGATAACCAGATTTGAGGTTGTTACGGATGTCATCTGAAAAGACAGCGACAGTATCGGTATGTTTCATCCAATCTTGGTCAGCAGCTTTAGTAGGCATATTTTCATCACCAGCATAGGTTCTCCAACCTTCACCAAGCATGATTAGGTTTGGATTGAGGGCGCGTGCAGCCTTGTAAGCTTCTTCGATAGAAGCGGCGTCATGGTCTCCCATCATATCGAAACGGAAGCCATCCACTTTGTAGGTATCAACTAGATATTTGATAGAGTCAACTAGGATCCGTTTGCTCATATGGTGGGTTGTCCCCAAGCGTCCACCACCAAAGCTAGTTCGAGGTGTCCCATCAGCATCCATAAAGTGGTAGTAGTTTGGTTCTAAATCTTCAAAGAGATCGACTTTGGCTGTATGGTTATAAACTACGTCTAGGATAGCTCCCATGCCACGTTTGTGGATTTCGTTGATGAGGTTTTTAAATTCTGCGATTCGTTTTTCTGGATTCTTAGGATCGCTTGAGTACATACCAGTCAATGAGAAGTAGTTTTGAGGGTCATATCCCCAGTTGTAGTTGCTGTTGCTTGAAGCATAGTCAGACAAGCGTTCATGGTTTTTCAATTCATTGACAAAGTAGTAAGACAAGACTGGAAGGAGCTGGATGTGGGTCACACCTAAGTCTTTGAGGTAGTCTAGTTTTTCAATAAAGGCTTCAAAGGTACCAAATGGTTTGGTCAAGTCTTTTGCAATGGCAGGATCTGAAGTGAAATCACGCACATGAGCTTCGTAGATAACGGCGTCTTCACGAGTCTTGAAATTGTGAATCTTACCATAAGTTAAGTCTTGCGGTCCGAGTTTAGCTGGATCTACAAAGGCGGCTTTAGCCACTTTATGGGCATCGTCAATCTTGGCATCGTCGCTATTCCAAGCAGCAAGAGATTTAGCGTAAGGATCGAGTGCAAGAACAGTTTTCCCCTGACGCTCGATTTGGTATTGATAGTAGTATCCAGTGAAATCGGTGATTCCGAGTTTGTTTGTGCTGTCTAGAGTTTGTTTCCAAGTTCCTCTTTCCCCTTTTTCAAGAGCGACAGTTCCAACTACTTTGTCAGGGTCATTCTTGTCGTAGACAACGACAGAAACCTTATCAGCACTTGGTGACCAGAGGGTCAAATCAACTTGTTTTCCTTCTTCTTTAAGATCAGCTCCAAGTTTACCATCATAGCTGTAAGCCTCATCTTTCAGGCGCCAGCTTGTTTTGGTAGTGAATTGGCCGGAATTGTAGCTAACAGTATATGGGTGTTTTGTGTCAGAGAAATCTCCGCTGTAGGTCACTTTTTTACCAGCTTCATCTATTGCAACATCGGTGATAGCTACTTTATTTCCTAGGTGATTAGTGATGTTGGAGTGTTTGAGGATATCCTCTTTTTTAGCACCGACAAGTGTTGAAAAACTACTTTCAATGCTAGAAGTTCCTACGTGTTGGGCACCTGTCATACGGATATCATGGACATAGTATGGATTTGTGTAAATTGATTCGTCATCGTCTTTTAGGAAAATTTGGCTATGATTTTTCAAATCTGTAAACTTATAATCTTCTTTACGGATTTTCACGTCGTCTCCTTCTTTGCTCTCATCTAGTAATAAAAATCCAAATTCTCTTGCGGCTTCATTAAGAGGAATGTCGATATAGCGGCCATATTTGCCTGTAGCCGTAAAGTCTGTTCCGTCAGGCCATTGAGCGCTACTTGGATTTTTCACATCTCCCCAGTACCAGAGAGATTTCTTGTCATAGTTGCCATCTGTGCGGTAGTAGTTGACGCGAACAGTTCCTGCAGGCTGTGGCTCGTAAGAGAAAACCTTGTAATCTTGGTCTAACCAAGCCTCGTTCATTTTTGGAACTAGTTTTTCTATAGATTTATCGCCGGTTAGATTTTTTCCAGCTGTATTGTTGATGAGGAAGCTAATTTTCTTGGCTTCTTCTCCCTTTAATTTGACATCTAGGTAATAGCCGTAGTCATCTTTTTTGGCATCCTTGAAGGACAAGGCTCCGTTTGGCCAATTTTCAGATGGTTTTTCAACATCGTCCCAAGTCCATAGTCCTTGAGCATCCTTGTTTTTTTCAGGAAGTTTTTTGACATGGATACGGAAGTAGTTATCTTCGATGGGCTCTTCTGCCTTAGTTTCAGTCGTTACTGGACTAGTGGAAGTAGTTGTCTCACTTGAACGATCTTGTCCAGTTTGTGGTGCTGGATCGGCTGGGCTTGCAACAGGAGTGGTTGCCTCTGTTGCAGGTTTTTCTTCTTTCTCTAGGGAAGCGCTTGCATTATTAGGTGAAGAAAAATCGCTTTCTTTCTTACCAGTGCTAGTTGCTGTATCAGTAAGAGGCTGGGCAAGGGCAGTAGTAGTTTCACTATTATTTGCGTTAGTGGTTGGTGTACTTTCGTCGGCTGAGATAGTTGGTGTAGCCATGGCAAGCAAGACAAGGCTTGCGCCGATAAGGACAGAACCAGTTCCATTTTTGAGGGAACGGATGCTGTAGACCATTTTTTTCTCAGTTTGAGCTGGTGTTTTTCTCATGATGATTCTCCAATCAATAAATTTCTATACCAGTATAGCATGTAGTAAAACAATATGCAAGCGTTTTCCTTTGTTTGTAAAAGAAATTCTTACTTTTGAGAAGTTTTCCGTACTATTTTGTATATCAGTATAAATGATGGAGATAATACTCAATGAAAATCAAAGAGCAAACTAGGAAACTAGCCGCAGGCTGTACTTGAGTACGGCAAGGCGACGTTGACGTGGTTTGAAGAGATTTTCGAAGAGTATAAAATGTCACATAAGACAAGACGTATTATTAGGAAGATGATGTGTTCCCAGCTATTTTTATTCAGAAATTGATCTCTAATATTTCTTTTAAAAAGCTCATCTAGTGAAACTATAAATAGGAAAAGAAAAAAGTTAGTGTTTTTCAAGTGTTATCTAGTTTCCAAACTATAGTATTTACTGGAAATCGAAAGAAAATATCAGAAAAATTCAGCAAACGTTTTCTTCTTATTTTCTTGACTTTTTTGCTGGTTTGTGCTTGACTTTTACTTGAAATTTGATAGACTATAAACAAATAGGAAAACGTATTCATTTAAAAACGGAGGAATAAGGAATGAATCAAGAAAAACGTTTGCATCGCTTTGTCAAAAAGTGTGGACTCGGTGTGTGCAGTGCTGTTGTTGCGGCCTTTTTATTGAACGCTCAGGGAGTAGCTTTGGCTACAGAGCAAGGGAATCGTCCAGTTGAGACAGAAAACATCGCTCGTGGAAAACAAGCTAGTCAAAGTTCTACTGCTTATGGAGGAGCTGCTATACGAGCAGTGGATGGTAATGTTGATAGTGACTATGGGCACATTCTGTAACGCACACAAACTTTGAAGACAATGCTTGGTGGCAAGTTGATCTTGGAAAAACAGAGAATGTTGGAAAAGTTAAACTTTACAATCGTGGAGATGGGAATGTAGCTAATCGTCTTTCCAATTTTGATGTTGTTTTGTTAGATGAAGCAAAACAAGAAGTTGCTCGTCAACACTTTGATAGTTTGAATGGGAAGGCAGAACTTGAAGTTTTCTTCACCGCCAAAGACGCTCGTTATGTAAAAGTGGAGTTGAAAACTAAAAATACTCCATTGAGCTTGGCAGAAGTGGAAGTATTCCGTTCAGCAACAACTCAAGTTGGACAGGACAGAACCGCACCAGTAGTAAATCAAACATCAGCATTGAAAGACTACCTTTTTGGTTTAACTTATAATCCTTTGGATATTTTAACTCGCAAGGGAGAAACCTTAGAAAATCGCTACAACACAAGTGCTAAGGAACAAAATGGAGAGTTTGTCGTTGTAGAAAAAATCAAGAAAACCCTCTCTACAGGCACAGCAGATGTTTCCATCAATGGAAATCAAAATGTCTTCCTAGGTGGCTTGTATAAAGCCAACCAAAATCTGCTAGAAAATCAGCCAGAATTGATTAGTCTTGCCCGTGCAAAGGGGACAGTCAGCGTCGATTTACCTGGTATGATTCAGTCTGACAGCCGAATTGAAGCAGATCCTACAACTAGTGGTATGCAGTCTGCGATGAATACCTTGGTTGAAAGATGGACAAAGAATTACTCATCTAGCCATTCCGTTCCTGCCCGTGTTCAGTATGAATCAACTACAGCCTATAGCATGAACCAATTGAAAGCAAAATTTGGTGCAGACTTTGAAAAAGCAGGCGCACCGCTCAAGATTGACTTTGAGGCTGTGCAAAAGGGTGAAAAGCAAATTGAAGTTGTAAACTTTAAACAAATTTACTATACAGCGACATTTGATGCACCGACCAATCCAGCAGCTGTATTTGACAAGAGTGTGACACCTGAAGATTTAAAACAAAGAGGCGTTGATTCACAAACTCCACCTGTATATGTATCAAACGTTTCTTACGGACGTCAAATCTATGTTAAGTTTGAGTCAACAAGTAAGTCTACTGAATTAAAAGCAGCTATTAATGCGGTTATCAAAGGTGCAACAATTGCTCCAAATTCTGAATGGAGCCGTCTATTGAAGAATACTTCTGTAACAGCAGTAATTGTAGGAGGTAATGCTAGCGGTGCTGCCAAAGTTGTCACAGGAACAGTCGAAAACTTGAAGGAACTCATCAGAGAAGGAGCTAACTTTAGCGCTCAAAGTCCAGCTGTGCCAATCTCATATAAGACTGCCTTCCTAAAAGATAATGCCCAAGCAACTTTACAAAATAGTACAGACTATATCGAAACGAAGGTTACTTCTTACAAAAATGGTTTCTTGAAACTTCATCATAAGGGTGCTTATGTTGCGCGTTACTACATTTATTGGGATGAAATTACATATGATGAACAAGGAAATCCAGAAATCCGTTCACGTCAATGGGAAGATAACGGAAAAAACAGAACTTCAGGCTTCCAAACAGAGATTCAATTTAGAGGAAATGTCCGTAATCTTCGTATCAAGGTTCAAGAAAAGACAGGTCTTGTATGGGAACCATGGCGTACAGTTTACAACCGCACAGACTTACCACTAGTACAACAGCGTACAATTACACATTGGGGAACAACTCTAAACCCTAAAGTTGATGAAAAAATTGTGAATGAGTAACGATTTGATTTACTTGATTCGATAGTAAACAGTGAAGAGGAGGAACTTCGATTCCTCCTCTTTTATGATTGACTTTTGAGAGAATGAAAAGATGAAAAGATGAAAAGAGGAACTTCTATAGTAGCTTGAAACTAGAATAGTACGTTGTTGCTATTAAAACATTTCTAGAAATTAAGTTGACTTTCCCAATAGATTTGTTCATGTCTTATTTCAATTCAATATAAAACTAACTTCCAGTTTTCCACAACCTAGCTTTTAGTAAGAGAAAAACGCGTTGTTACAGATATCAGGAGCTTTGTCGAGTAGTGGGCAATCCGTGTAATCAGATTTGACGGATGTTGGATGCATGATGCGATTGCGCTTGATTTCCTTTGAAATCTTTGACGGGCCTTTTCCCATATTCTCAACGATGGAACGGAAAAGTCTCATACTTAATTCCACTATAAAAATCCGTTTTAGACTAATTTCCACTTTGGTCAGGCAAATGGAAGTTACTTTGAGAAGTTAGCTTAGGAAAAGATTAACAATAAAAAAGAAAAATATCTTGACAATGAAGCGGAAATTGTGTTACAATAATAGACGGTACTTTTTACTTTTGGTCTCTCAAGAGTGTACAGGGACGTGCTGACAAATGTTGCAAAAGTACACACAGATGATAGCTGTCACCAAGTGTATCATCACCAAAAATAAAAAAACACAGGAGAATGTAGATGCCTACAATTAACCAATTGGTTCGCAAACCGCGTAAATCAAAAGTAGAAAAATCTAAATCACCAGCTTTGAACGTTGGTTACAACAGTCATAAAAAAGTTCAAACAAACGTTTCTTCACCACAAAAACGTGGTGTTGCAACTCGTGTTGGAACAATGACACCTAAAAAACCTAACTCAGCCCTTCGTAAATTCGCTCGTGTACGTTTGAGCAACCTTATCGAAGTTACTGCCTACATCCCAGGTATCGGACACAACTTGCAAGAACACAGCGTGGTTCTTCTTCGTGGTGGACGTGTAAAAGACCTTCCAGGGGTACGTTACCATATCGTCCGTGGTGCACTTGATACTGCAGGTGTTAACGATCGTAAACAAGGCCGTTCTAAATACGGTACTAAACGTCCAAAAGCATAAGGAAAGGGGATAAAGAGAAATGAGTCGTAAAAATAGAGCTCCAAAACGTGACGTATTGCCAGATCCGCTTTACAATTCACAACTAGTTACTCGTCTTATCAACCGCGTTATGCTTGACGGTAAACGTGGTACAGCTGCTTCAATCGTTTACGGTGCTTTTGAGCAAATCAAAGAAGCTACTGGCAACGATGCACTTGAAGTATTTGAAACAGCTATGGAAAACATCATGCCTGTACTTGAAGTACGTGCACGTCGTGTTGGTGGTTCTAACTACCAAGTCCCAGTTGAAGTTCGTCCAGAACGTCGTACAACACTTGGACTTCGTTGGTTGGTAACAATCGCTCGTCTTCGCGGTGAACACACAATGCAAGACCGTCTTGCAAAAGAAATCTTGGATGCTGCTAACAACACTGGTGCAGCTGTTAAGAAACGTGAAGACACTCACCGTATGGCTGAAGCTAACCGTGCATTCGCACACTTCCGTTGGTAAGATTAAGATACTAAGGGCGTTAAAAAAGCGACTGAAAATTAGGAAGCTTGACGAAGAATCGAAGATTCTAGGAGAGCTTATCTATTTTCCGAGCTTTTAGCCCGGGTTCAAATTAGCTAAATCGATTAGTATTAGCTATAACTCAACTTACCAGCTCGTAAGTTGAAACCAACAATAGCATGAAAACATTGAGAACGGGTAGGTCCTGCCTATCCGTTTTTATTAAAATCGTGTTATAATAGAATAGAAATCAAAAATAAATAGGAGAAACAAACCTCATGGCACGCGAATTTTCACTTGAAAAAACTCGTAATATCGGTATCATGGCTCACGTCGATGCCGGTAAAACAACAACTACTGAGCGTATTCTTTACTACACTGGTAAAATCCACAAAATCGGTGAAACTCACGAAGGTGCGTCACAAATGGACTGGATGGAGCAAGAGCAAGAACGTGGTATCACTATCACATCTGCTGCAACAACAGCTCAATGGAACAACCACCGTGTAAACATCATCGACACACCAGGACACGTGGACTTCACAATCGAAGTACAACGTTCTCTTCGTGTATTGGATGGTGCAGTTACCGTTCTTGACTCACAATCAGGTGTTGAGCCTCAAACTGAAACAGTTTGGCGTCAAGCAACTGAGTATGGAGTTCCACGTATCGTATTTGCCAACAAAATGGACAAAATCGGTGCTGACTTCCTTTACTCTGTAAGCACACTTCACGATCGTCTTCAAGCAAATGCCCACCCAATCCAATTGCCAATCGGTTCTGAAGATGACTTCCGTGGTATCATTGACTTGATCAAGATGAAAGCTGAAATCTATACGAACGACCTTGGTACGGATATCCTTGAAGAAGACATCCCAGCTGAATACCTTGACCAAGCTCAAGAATACCGTGAAAAATTGATTGAAGCAGTTGCTGAAACTGACGAAGAATTGATGATGAAATACCTCGAAGGTGAAGAAATCACTAACGAAGAATTGAAAGCTGGTATCCGTAAAGCGACTATCAACGTTGAATTCTTCCCAGTATTGTGTGGTTCAGCCTTCAAAAACAAAGGTGTTCAATTGATGCTTGATGCAGTTATCGACTACCTTCCAAGCCCACTTGACATCCCAGCAATCAAAGGTATTAACCCAGATACAGACGCTGAAGAAACTCGTCCAGCATCTGACGAAGAGCCATTTGCAGCTCTTGCCTTCAAGATCATGACTGACCCATTCGTAGGTCGTTTGACATTCTTCCGTGTTTACTCAGGTGTTCTTCAATCAGGTTCATACGTATTGAATACTTCTAAAGGTAAACGTGAACGTATCGGACGTATCCTTCAAATGCACGCTAACAGCCGTCAAGAAATCGACACTGTTTACTCAGGTGATATCGCTGCTGCCGTTGGTTTGAAAGATACTACAACTGGTGACTCATTGACAGATGAAAAATCTAAAATCATCCTTGAGTCAATCAACGTTCCAGAACCAGTTATCCAATTGATGGTTGAGCCAAAATCTAAAGCTGACCAAGACAAGATGGGTATCGCCCTTCAAAAATTGGCTGAAGAAGATCCAACATTCCGCGTTGAAACAAACGTTGAAACTGGTGAAACAGTTATCTCAGGTATGGGTGAACTTCACCTTGACGTCCTTGTTGATCGTATGCGTCGTGAGTTCAAAGTTGAAGCGAACGTAGGTGCTCCTCAAGTATCTTACCGTGAAACATTCCGCGCTTCTACTCAAGCACGTGGATTCTTCAAACGTCAGTCTGGTGGTAAAGGTCAATTCGGTGATGTGTGGATTGAATTTACTCCAAACGAAGAAGGTAAAGGATTCGAATTCGAAAACGCAATCGTCGGTGGTGTGGTTCCTCGTGAATTTATCCCAGCGGTTGAAAAAGGTTTGGTAGAATCTATGGCTAACGGTGTTCTTGCAGGTTACCCAATGGTTGACGTTAAAGCTAAGCTTTATGATGGTTCATATCACGATGTCGACTCATCTGAAACTGCCTTCAAGATTGCGGCTTCACTTTCCCTTAAAGAAGCTGCTAAATCAGCACAACCAGCTATCCTTGAACCAATGATGCTTGTAACAATCACTGTTCCAGAAGAAAACCTTGGTGATGTTATGGGTCACGTAACTGCTCGTCGTGGACGTGTAGATGGTATGGAAGCACACGGTAACAGCCAAATCGTTCGTGCTTACGTTCCACTTGCTGAAATGTTCGGTTACGCAACAGTTCTTCGTTCTGCATCTCAAGGACGTGGTACATTCATGATGGTATTTGACCACTACGAAGATGTACCTAAGTCAGTACAAGAAGAAATTATTAAGAAAAATAAAGGTGAAGACTAATCCGTCCTCACTCTAGAAGGAAGTCACTTAGTGGCTTCCTTTTGTCTTTAGAAAATACCTCTAAATATGGTAAAATAGTAGAAGAATAATGTGAGGAAAATGAATGTCAAATAGTTTTGAAATTTTGATGAATCAATTGGGGATGCCTGCTGAAATGAGACAGGCTCCTGCTTTAGCACAGGCTAATATTGAGCGAGTTGTGGTTCATAAAATTAGTAAGGTATGGGAGTTTCATTTCGTATTTTCTAATATTTTACCGATTGAAATCTTTTTAGAATTAAAGAAAGGTTTGAGCGAAGAATTTTCTAAGACAGGCAATAAAGCTGTTTTTGAAATTAAGGCTCGGTCTCAAGAATTTTCAAATCAGCTCTTGCAGTCCTACTATAGGGAGGCTTTCTCTGAAGGTCCATGTGCTAGTCAAGGTTTTAAGTCCCTTTATCAAAATTTGCAAGTTCGTGCTGAGGGTAATCAGCTATTTATTGAAGGATCTGAAGCGATTGATAAGGAACATTTTAAGAAGAATCATCTTCCTAATTTAGCCAAACAACTTGAAAAGTTTGGTTTTCCAACTTTTAACTGTCAAGTCGAGAAGAATGATGTCCTGACCCAAGAGCAGGAAGAGGCCTTTCATGCTGAAAATGAGCAGATTGTTCAAGCTGCCAATGAGGAAGCGCTCCGTGCTATGGAACAACTGGAGCAGATGGCACCTCCTCCAGCGGAAGAGAAACCAGTCTTTGATTTTCAAGCGAAAAAAGCTGCAGCTAAACCCAAGCTGGATAAGGCGGAGATTACTCCTATGATCGAAGTGACGACAGAGGAAAATCGTCTGGTATTTGAAGGGGTTGTTTTTAATGTGGAGCAAAAAGTGACTAGAACAGGTCGTGTTTTAATCAACTTTAAAATGACGGACTATACTTCAAGTTTTTCTATGCAAAAGTGGGTTAAAAACGAGGAAGAGGCCCAGAAGTTTGACCTCATCAAGAAGAATTCTTGGCTCCGAGTTCGAGGGAATGTGGAGATGAATAACTTCACACGCGATTTGACTATGAACGTACAGGATCTGCAGGAAGTTGTTCACTATGAGCGGAAGGATTTGATGCCAGAAGGTGAGCGTCGGGTTGAGTTTCATGCTCATACTAACATGTCGACTATGGATGCTTTGCCAGAGGTCGAAGAGATTGTTGCAACAGCTGCTAAGTGGGGACACAAGGCGGTTGCTATCACGGACCATGGGAATGTCCAGTCCTTTCCACATGGCTATAAGGCGGCTAAGAAAGCGGGAATCCAGCTGATCTATGGAATGGAAGCCAATATCGTGGAGGACCGTGTCCCTATCGTCTATAACGAAGTGGAGATGGACTTGTCAGAAGCAACCTACGTGGTCTTTGACGTGGAAACGACGGGACTTTCAGCTATCTATAATGACTTGATTCAGGTTGCGGCCTCTAAGATGTACAAGGGGAATGTTATTGCTGAATTTGATGAATTTATCAATCCTGGGCATCCCTTGTCAGCTTTTACTACAGAGTTAACTGGAATTACAGATGATCATGTCAAAAATGCCAAACCACTAGAACAAGTTTTGCAAGAATTCCAAGAATTTTGCAAGGATACGGTCCTAGTTGCCCACAATGCTACCTTTGACGTTGGCTTTATGAATGCTAATTATGAGCGTCATGATCTTCCAAAGATTAGTCAGCCAGTTATTGATACGCTGGAGTTTGCTAGAAACCTCTATCCTGAGTATAAACGCCATGGTTTGGGGCCTTTGACCAAGCGTTTTGGTGTGGCCTTGGAACATCACCACATGGCCAACTACGATGCGGAAGCGACTGGTCGTCTGCTTTTCATCTTTATCAAAGAGGTAGCAGAAAAACATGGTGTGACCGATTTAGATAGACTCAACATTGATCTAATCAGTCCAGATTCTTACAAAAAAGCTCGGATCAAGCATGCGACCATCTATGTCAAGAATCAGGTAGGTCTAAAAAATATCTTTAAGCTGGTTTCCTTGTCTAATACCAAGTATTTTGAAGGAGTGCCACGGATTCCGAGAACGGTTCTAGATGCCCATCGAGAGGGCTTGATTTTAGGTTCAGCCTGTTCAGAGGGTGAAGTTTTTGACGTGGTCGTTTCTCAAGGTGTGGATGCGGCGGTTGAGGTGGCCAAGTATTATGACTTTATCGAGGTCATGCCACCGGCTATCTATGCGCCCTTGATTGCCAAAGAGCAGGTCAAGGATATGGAGGAACTCCAGACCATTATCAAGAGTTTGATAGAGGTTGGAGATCGCCTTGGCAAGCCTGTTCTGGCTACGGGAAATGTTCACTATATCGAACCGGAAGAAGAGGTTTATCGTGAAATTATCGTCCGTAGTTTGGGACAGGGTGCGATGATTAACCGAACTATCGGTCATGGTGAACATGCCCAACCAGCGCCACTTCCAAAGGCTCATTTTCGAACGACTAATGAGATGTTGGATGAATTTGCCTTTTTGGGAGAGGAACTGGCTCGTAAACTGGTTATTGAAAACACCAATGCCTTGGCAGAAATATTTGAACCCGTTGAAGTCGTTAAGGGTGACTTGTATACGCCTTTCATCGACAAGGCTGAAGAAACAGTTGCTGAGTTGACCTATAAGAAAGCTTTTGAGATTTATGGGAATCCGCTGCCAGATATTGTTGATTTGCGGATTGAAAAAGAATTAACATCCATACTGGGGAATGGATTTGCTGTGATTTATTTGGCATCGCAGATGCTGGTGCAACGTTCTAATGAACGGGGTTATTTGGTTGGTTCTCGTGGATCTGTTGGTTCCAGTTTCGTTGCGACTATGATTGGGATTACGGAGGTTAATCCTCTCTCTCCTCACTATGTCTGTGGTCAGTGTCAGTATAGTGAGTTTATCACCGATGGATCTTACGGTTCAGGTTTTGATATGCCCAATAAGGACTGTCCAAACTGTGGTCACAAACTCAGCAAAAATGGGCAAGATATTCCTTTCGAGACCTTCCTTGGTTTTGATGGGGATAAGGTTCCTGATATTGACTTGAACTTTTCGGGAGAAGACCAGCCTAGCGCCCACTTGGATGTGCGTGATATCTTTGGTGAGGAATATGCCTTCCGTGCAGGAACGGTTGGTACGGTGGCTGCCAAGACTGCCTATGGCTTTGTAAAGGGCTATGAGCGAGATTATGGCAAGTTTTATCGTGACGCAGAGGTAGAACGCCTCGCTCAAGGTGCCGCTGGTGTCAAGCGGACAACAGGACAACACCCGGGGGGAATCGTTGTTATTCCTAACTACATGGATGTCTATGATTTTACGCCTGTCCAGTATCCAGCAGATGATGTGACGGCTGAATGGCAGACCACTCACTTTAACTTCCACGATATCGATGAGAATGTCCTCAAGCTAGATGTTCTAGGACATGATGATCCGACCATGATTCGGAAACTTCAGGATTTGTCTGGGATTGACCCTAATGAAATTCCTATGGATGACGAAGGCGTGATGGCACTCTTTTCTGGGACTGATGTGCTAGGAGTAACACCTGAGCAAATCGGAACGCCTACGGGTATGCTGGGGATTCCAGAGTTTGGAACCAACTTTGTCCGAGGCATGGTAGATGAAACCCATCCGACGACTTTTGCGGAGTTGCTTCAGCTCTCAGGTCTATCCCATGGTACAGATGTCTGGTTGGGAAATGCCCAAGATTTGATTAAGCAAGGAATAGCAGACCTATCGACTGTTATTGGTTGTCGGGACGACATCATGGTTTACCTCATGCATGCTGGTCTCGAACCTAAGATGGCCTTTACCATCATGGAACGGGTACGTAAGGGCTTGTGGCTCAAGATTTCCGAAGAGGAGCGAAATGGCTACATCGAAGCCATGAAGGCCAATAAGGTGCCAGAGTGGTATATCGAATCCTGTGGGAAAATTAAGTACATGTTCCCTAAAGCCCATGCGGCAGCCTACGTTATGATGGCCTTGCGTGTAGCTTACTTCAAGGTTCATCATCCCATTTATTATTACTGTGCTTACTTCTCAATCCGTGCTAAAGCCTTTGATATTAAGACTATGGGTGCGGGCTTGGATGCCATCAAACGCAGAATGGAAGAAATCTCTGAAAAACGGAAGAACAATGAGGCCTCTAATGTGGAGATTGACCTCTATACAACTCTTGAGATTGTCAATGAAATGTGGGAACGTGGTTTCAAGTTTGGCAAACTCGATCTCTATCGTAGTCAGGCGACAGAGTTCCTTATCGATGGGGATACCCTCATTCCGCCATTTGTAGCAATGGATGGTCTGGGAGAGAACGTTGCTAAGCAGTTGGTGCGAGCGCGTGAAGAGGGAGAATTCCTCTCTAAAACAGAACTACGCAAGCGTGGAGGGCTCTCATCAACCTTGGTTGAAAAGATGGATGAGATGGGGATTCTCGGCAATATGCCAGAGGATAACCAGTTGAGTTTGTTTGATGAGTTGTTTTAATAGTTTGAAATGTCTTGTGTAGGTTTGAGGTTGTATCATGATGGAAAAGAAAAAAGAGCAACACCCTGGAAACCAGGGAAAGTTATTTCCATAAGTTTGCGAAATGGCGTTTACGTATTAGCACAAATGGTGCGTGATCCCTATCTGGTATTTTTCAACCATTTTAACGAGGAAAATAATTGGAAGGGAGTGACCTTGAAAGAGGAGGATATCCTCTTTTGTAAGGCTGTTACTCGCCAGTTTCTACGCTATAGTCCTGTAGCGATTGTCAAAGAAGTTACCCCCCTGTTAAATTATGAACTGCCTAAAGAATGGATTTATAGCCATATTGGAGGGCATCCTATTACTGTTTCGGTAAAGGGAAGGGAGCGCCAACTTGTTGGTTTTGGTAGACGTTGTTCTTTGGTCCTGGCGGATAAAGACAGTGGACTACCAGAAGATAATCCACTTATGGGACTCTTCCAAACCTATATCATATCAGATATCAAAGAACAGGATTGGGATCGGGTAGGTCAGGCTGAACTTATGTCTATTGAAGTATTTCCAACACTCAACGAACGTCTCTATCTTTGCTTTCTTTATGGAAAAAATATAAATCCAGAACAAGATATCTCTTTAGGAAAGCCTCTGCCTGATGACTATGAAACCTATATAGATATCCTCACAAATAGTCCAGAGGCACGACGCCTCTACCTAGGAGAGCATGAAGAATAAGAAAGGACATTTCATGAAACTAAGAATTTTTGCGGAAGATAAACCAGCTGAAAAAGTCTTTGAGTATCAATTAGACCTTGCTGATCAGACAATTCTTCTATCAACAGCACTTTTGTCAGGTGTCATTGCTTTAGCAGGATTATTCTCTGCTGTGAAAGAAAAATAAAAATAGAAAAGAGAAAATTACATGGTTTTACCAAATTTTAAAGAAAATCTAGAAAAATATGCGAAATTGTTGGTTGCGAACGGAATTAACGTGCAACCTGGTCACACTTTGGCTCTCTCTATTGATGTGGAGCAACGTGAATTGGCTCACTTAATCGTCAAAGAAGCTTATGCCTTGGGTGCGCATGAGGTTATCGTTCAGTGGACAGATGATGTCATTAACCGTGAGAAATTCCTCCATGCCCCGATGGAGCGTTTGGACAATGTGCCAGAATACAAGATTGCTGAAATGAACTATCTCTTGGAGAACAAGGCTAGCCGTCTTGGAGTTCGTTCATCTGATCCAGGTGCCTTGAACGGAGTGGATGCTGACAAGCTTTCAGCTTCTGCTAAAGCTATGGGACTTGCCATGAAGCCTATGCGTATCGCAACTCAATCTAACAAGGTTAGCTGGACTGTAGCAGCTGCAGCAGGACTTGAGTGGGCTAAGAAAGTCTTTCCAAATGCTGCGAGCGATGAAGAAGCAGTCGATCTCCTTTGGGACCAAATCTTTAAAACTTGCCGTGTCTATGAAGAAGATCCTGTTAAGGCTTGGGAAAATCATGCAGCTATCCTTAAGAGCAAGGCTGATATGCTTAATAAAGAACAATTTTCAGCCCTTCACTACACAGCGCCAGGGACTGATTTGACCCTTGGTTTGCCGAAGAACCACGTTTGGGAATCAGCTGGTGCTATCAATGCACAGGGCGAAGGTTTCTTGCCAAATATGCCGACAGAAGAAGTCTTTACAGCTCCAGACTTCCGTCGTGCAGATGGTTATGTAACCTCTACAAAACCGCTTAGTTATAACGGAAACATTATTGAAGGTATTAAGGTGACCTTTAAGGATGGAGAAATCATAGATATTACTGCTGAGAAGGGTGATCAGGTTATGAAGGATCTTGTCTTTGAAAATGCGGGTGCGCGTGCCTTGGGTGAATGTGCCTTGGTACCAGATCCAAGCCCAATTTCTCAGTCAGGTATTACCTTCTTTAACACTCTTTTCGATGAAAATGCGTCAAATCACTTGGCTATCGGTGCAGCCTATGCGACTAGCGTCGTTGGTGGAGCGGAGATGAGCGAAGAGGAGCTTGAAGCTGCAGGGCTTAACCGTTCAGATGTTCACGTAGACTTTATGATTGGTTCTAACCAAATGGATATCGATGGTATTCGTGAGGATGGAACGCGAGTACCTCTTTTCCGTAATGGGAATTGGGCAAATTAAGGAGATAATATGTTAGGAAGTATGTTCGTTGGTCTCCTAGTGGAATTTTTAGCAGGTACTCTGACCAATCGTGGAGAGCGAATGGGATGTTTTGGAAAAATGTTTCTCGGTTGGATCGGAGCCTTTCTAGGTCACTTGCTCTTTGGAACTTGGGGGCCAGTTTTATCAGGAACAGCTATTATCCCAGCTGTTTTAGGTTCCATGATTGTCTTAGCAATTTTCTGGAGACGAGGAAGTTAATTTCTTAAATCTGATACTCAATGAAAATCAAAGAGCAAACTAGGAAACTAGCCGCAGGTTGCTCAA